>NZ_JAOTQU010000036.1:0-59756 GCF_025685765.1 Pseudomonas sp. PDM13
TGCGCACGGGCTTTCGTAGGATGGCGTAGAGCGAAGCGAAACCCATGCGGCGGAGGTGGCACGAACCCTTGGGCGCCCGGAAAGGGCCGTGCTTGAACGCTTGCATTAAAACCACAACAGCTAACGCAGACAGAGCCAATGAATTCGCCCCCACCGGATGGGCGGCGAGGCGCTTCAACCCCCCAGCAGGAAGTTGCCCCGTGCAGGCTGGCCGGTGCCGTCGAGCAGCGGCACCTGGGAGTCGTCCTTGAGGTTGACCCCGGAGAGCTGGCGACGGCTGGCCTCACGCATCAGGTAGAGGAGGCGGTGGGCGGCGAGGCCGTAGGAGAGGCCTTCCAGGCGCACGTTGGAGATGCAGTTGCGGCTGGCATCGGTGAGGCCGACCCGGGGCGCCCAGGTGAAGTACAGGCCGAGGCTGTCGGGGGAGCTGAGGCCGGGGCGCTCGCCGATGAGGATCACCACCATCTTCGCCTTGAGCAGTTCGGCCACCTCGTCCGCCACCGCCACGCGGCCCTGTTCCACCAGGACGATGGGCGCGGTGCGCCAGCCGTCTTCCGCCGCCTGTTCCTCGAAGCGTTGCAGGAAGGGCAGGGCGTGGCGCTGCACGGCCAGGGAAGACAGGCCATCGGCGATCACCAGGGCCAGGTCGTAGCCGTCGGGATTGGCCTCGGCGTGCTGGCGCAGGCGCTGGGCCGAGTCCTCGTCCAGGCGCCGGCCCAGGTCCGGGCGCTGCAGGTAGGTGTGGCGGTCCGCCGCTGCGCTGTGCAGCAGCAGGCTGTCGCGATCGCGCGTGGCCAACTCGGCAGCCAGGGCCGCGCGGTCGAAGGGCAGGTGCACGGCGTCGCGGGCCTGGGCGTGGGCGAACTGGAAATCCAGCTGGGCGCCGGTGGGCAGGCTGGTGCCGGCGCGGCCGAGGGCGATGCGCGCCGGGGTGAGGTTGCGCAGTTCGCGCCAGGGGTTATCGAGGGCGGGGCGTTTGTCGTCGCTCATGGGGCCTCCTCAGGTGAGCTGCGCCAGGGCCTGGCGGAAGGCGGGTGGCACCTGCTCGCCCAGGCGCACGCGGCCACCCTGCTGGCTGGCGATGCCCATGCGCTCGAGCCAGGCCTCGAACTCGGGGGCCGGGCGCAGGCCCAGGCTCTGGCGGGCGTAGAGGGCATCGTGGAAGGAGGTGGTCTGGTAGTTGAGCATCACGTCGTCGGAGCCGGGGATGCCCATGATGAAGTTGATGCCGGCGACGCCGAGCAGGGTCAGCAGCATGTCCATGTCGTCCTGGTCCGCTTCGGCGTGGTTGGTGTAGCAGATGTCGCAACCCATGGGCACGCCGAGGAGCTTGCCGCAGAAGTGGTCCTCCAGCCCGGCGCGGATGATCTGCTTGCCGTTGTAGAGGTACTCCGGGCCGATGAAGCCGACCACGGTATTGACCAGGAAGGGGTCGAAGTGGCGCGCTACGGCATAGGCGCGGGTTTCGCAGGTCTGCTGGTCGACGCCGTGGTGGGCGTTGGCGGAGAGCGCGCTGCCCTGGCCGGTCTCGAAGTACATGAGGTTGTTGCCCAGGCTGCCGCGTTTCAGCGAGAGGCCGGCTTCGTAGCCCTCGCGGAGGATTTCCAGGCTGATGCCGAAGCTGGCGTTGGCCGCCTCGGTGCCGGCGATGGACTGGAACACCAGGTCCAGCGGCACGCCGCGGTTGATCGCCTCGATGGAGGTGGTGACGTGGGTGAGCACGCAGGCCTGGGTGGGAATTTCGTAGCGTTGGATGATGGCGTCGAGCATCTCCAGCATGGCGCAGATGGACGACAGGCTGTCGGTGGCCGGGTTGATGCCGAGCATGGCGTCGCCGTTGCCATAGAGCAGGCCGTCAAGAATGCTCGCGGCGATGCCGGCGGGCTCGTCGGTGGGGTGGTTGGGCTGCAGCCGCGTGGCCATGCGCCCGCGCAGGCCCATGGTGTTGCGGAAGCGGGTGACGACGCGGATCTTTTGCGCCACCAGCACCAGGTCCTGCACGCGCATGATCTTCGACACGGCCGCGGCCATCTCCGGCGTCAGCCCCGGGGCCAGGGCGCGCAACGCGGCCTCGTCGGCCACGTCGCCGAGCAGCCAGTCGCGCAGGCCGCCGACGGTGAGGTGGCTGACCGGGTCGAAGGCGGCGCGGTCGTGGCCGTCGATGATCAGGCGGGTGACTTCGTCCTCCTCGTAGGGGATCAGCGCCTCGTCGAGGAAGTGCTTGAGCGGGATGTCGGCCAGGGCCATCTGCGCGGCCACGCGTTCGCCGTCGCTGCTGGCAGCGACACCGGCGAGGAAGTCGCCGGAGCGTGCCGGGCTGGCCTTGGCCATGACCTCCTTGAGGCTATCGAAACGCCAGGTCTGGCCGCCGACGCTGTGGGAAAAAACTGCCATGTCGATCGTCCTGTCTGTGCCGGCCCCACCGTTGCGATGGGGCCGGCCTGGGGGCTCAGATGCGGGTCAGCATCGCGTCGGCGGGGGCGCTGGCGCGGTGGTGGGCGGTGAACTGGAACCAGACGAACCCCACGGCCATGATGCCGAGGAAGATCAACCCGATCAGGGTGTTGAACCAGGCCATGGCCACCAGGCAGGCAACCGCCAGCAGCAGGGCGATGGCCGGCACCACCGGGTAGCCCGGGGCGCGGAAGGTGCGCTCCAGGTTGGGTTCGCTGGCGCGCAGCTTGAACAGCGCGAGCATGCTGATGATGTACATGACGATGGCGCCGAACACGCTCATGGTGATCATCGCAGCGGTCAGGCTCATGCCCTGCAGGTTGATCAGGCCGTCGCTGTAGATGGCGGCGATGCCGATCACGCCGCCGGCGATGATGGCGCGGTGCGGGGTCTGGAAGCGCGACAGCTTGGCCAGGCCACGGGGCAGGTAGCCGGCACGGGCCAGGGCGAAGAACTGCCGCGAGTAGCCGAGGATGATGCCGTGGAAGCTGGCCACCAGGCCGAACAGGCCGATCCACACCAGCATGTGCAGCCAGCCGGAGTTCTCGCCGACCACGGTTTTCATGGCCTGGGGCAGCGGGTCGTTGATGTTCGACAGCTGGGTCCAGTCGCCCACGCCACCGGCGAAGACCATCACCCCGAGGGCCAGGGTCACCAGGGTGAGGATGCCGGCGATGTAGGCCTTGGGAATGGTGCGTTTCGGGTCCTTGGCTTCCTCGGCCGCCATGGCCGCGCCCTCGATGGCGAGGAAGAACCAGATGGCGAAGGGGATGGCGGCGAAGATGCCGGAGATCGAGGCGCTGCTGAAGGTGTCCGAGCCGGCCCAGCCGTTGAGCACGAAGTTGCTGAAGCTGAAGCCCGGCGCCACCACACCCATGAACACCAGCAGTTCGGCCACGGCGAGCAGGGTGACCACCAGTTCGAAGGTGGCGGCGATGCTGACGCCGAGGATGTTCAGGGTCATGAACACGAAGTAGGCACCCACCGCCGCGTGCTTGGGATCAAGCTCGGGGAACTGCACGTTGAGGTAAGCGCCGATGGCCATGGCGATGGCCGGTGGGGCGAAGACGAATTCGATCAGCGTGGCGATGCCGGCGATCAGCCCGCCGCGCTCACCGAAGGCGCGGCTGCTGTAGGCGAAGGGGCCGCCGGCGTGGGGGATGGCGGTGGTCAGTTCGGTGAAGCTGAAGATGAAGCAGGTGTACATGGTCGCCACCAGCAGCGTGGTGACCAGGAAGCCGAGGGTGCCGGCGGCGCCCCAGCCGTAGCTCCAGCCGAAATACTCGCCGGAAATCACCAGGCCGACGGCGATGCCCCAGAGGTGCAGGGTGCCGAGGGTGGGTTTGAGTTGATTAGTGGTTGTCATGCGCGTCTCCGGAGGTTGCCTTGGGGGAAGTGGGGCGACGGATCGGAGAGGCGGGAGGCGGCGCGTGGCCCGAGCGGGCACGGACCACCGACTGCGGGCAGCAGCGAGGCGTGATGCACATGGAGTTCACCGTTTCTTGTTGTTGTAGTCGGATGGAGCCGGGGTGGAGCGGACCGGGCGCCGCCTGATCGCTGCCCGGTCCTTTTCTTACCTATCAGCAGCTCTCCTGGCCTTGCGAGCTAGAGCGAGACTAGGAGGAGCTCGCCGAGAAAGCGCAGTTTGCTGGTGCAAATGAGCATTTCGAGACGGGCTCCGACAACGTATCGCCGACGCGCAGCTGGTCCAGAGGCTTTTTAGAAGAAGCCGAGAGGGTTGATGTCATAACTCACCAGCAGGTTCTTGGTCTGCTGGTAGTGGTCGAGCATCATCTTGTGGGTTTCGCGGCCGACGCCGGACTTCTTGTAGCCACCGAACGCGGCGTGGGCCGGGTACAGGTGGTAGCAGTTGGTCCAGACGCGGCCAGCCTTGATGCCACGGCCCATGCGGTAGGCGCGGTTGATGTCGCGGGTCCAGAGGCCGGCGCCCAGGCCGAACTCGGTGTCGTTGGCGATGGCCAGGGCTTCCGCTTCGTCCTTGAAGGTGGTGACGCCCACCACCGGGCCGAAGATCTCCTCCTGGAACACGCGCATCTTGTTGTTGCCCTTCAGCAGCGTCGGCTGGATGTAGTAGCCGGTGGACAGGTTGCCTTCGAGCTTCTCGACGCCGCCGCCGGTGAGGATTTCAGCACCTTCCTGCTGGGCGATATCGAGGTAGCTGAGGATCTTGTCGTACTGCTGCTCGGAGGCCTGGGCGCCGACCATGGTGTCAGTGTCCAGCGGGTCGCCGCGCTTGATGGCCTTCACCTTCTTCATCACCTCGGCCATGAATGCCGGGTAGATGGATTCCTGCACCAGGGCGCGGGACGGGCAGGTGCACACCTCGCCCTGGTTGAAGAAGGCCAGCACCAGGCCTTCGGCGGCCTTCTCGATGAAGGCCGGCTCGGCCTGCATGATGTCTTCGAAGAAGATGTTCGGGCTCTTGCCACCCAGCTCGACGGTGGACGGAATGATGTTCTCCGCCGCGCAATGCATGATGTGCGCGCCCACCGGGGTGGAGCCGGTGAAGGCGATCTTGGCGATGCGCTTGCTGGTGGCCAGCGCTTCGCCCGCTTCCTTGCCGAAGCCTTGCACCACGTTGAGCACGCCGGGCGGCAGCAGGTCGCCGATCAGCTCCAGCAGCACGCTGATGCCCAGCGGGGTTTGTTCGGCGGGCTTGAGCACCACGCAGTTGCCGGCGGCCAGGGCCGGGGCCAGCTTCCAGGCGGCCATCAGCAGCGGGAAGTTCCACGGGATGATCTGCCCGACCACGCCCAGGGGTTCGTGGATGTGGTAGGCAACGGTGTTCTCGTTGATCTCGGCGGCGCCGCCTTCCTGGGCGCGGATGCAGCCGGCGAAGTAGCGGAAGTGGTCGGCGGCCAGGGGGATGTCGGCGTTGAGGGTTTCACGCACGGCCTTGCCGTTGTCCCAGGTCTCGGTGACGGCGAGCAGTTCGAGGTTGGCTTCGATGCGGTCGGCGATCTTCAGCAGCACCAGGGAGCGGTCCTGCACCGAGGTCTTGCCCCAGGCATCGGCGGCGGCATGGGCGGCGTCCAGCGCCTTGTCGATATCGGCGGCGTCGGAGCGGGGGAATTCGGCGATGGGCTGGCCATTCACCGGCGAAGTGTTGGTGAAGTACTGGCCGTTGACCGGCGGGACGAACTCGCCGCCGATGTAGTTGCCGTAGCGGGCCTTGAAGGAAACGATGGCGCCGGGGGTACCGGGTTGGGCGTAACGCATGGTCTATCTCCTGGCTCTTGTGCTTATTGGGGAGTTGGCGCCGAAGCGCTTTGAGCAGCATAGAGCAAGGGCCGGGCCAGGCCGGCGGAAGCCCCGTGGGAGAGGGCTCCGAGTGGTGTGGGGAACGGCCTGCGGGCGAGGGCTGTCGCATGCCTGGTACGTCCCGGGTGACAGAGTGTCACGCATCCGGTACAGCGCTCGACCGGTGGGTCACCCGGCGATTGCAAAGCCGCTTGTGCTGGTGGATGCTGCGGCGATGCGGGTGCCCATCGGGGCACGGGCTGCCTCCCGCAAGCCCGCAATGGAGAACGACAAGAATGCACGACCACCTGAGCCGCCACGCTCGGCAAGTGCTGACCGTGGCGCAAGGCAAGGCCCAGTCCAGCGGGCCCGCCGCCGACCCTTCCATCGCCCGCTCCTGGCTGCGCTGCCTGGAGGATTACCACCTCGATCCGGCCCTGCCCATGGCGCCGACCGTGCTGGAGCATGCGCGCATGCTCGAGTGCCGCGAAGGCATGCAGCAGGTGCTGGAGATTGCCAGCGGCGAGATGAGCAGCCTGTATCACCAGCTTTCCGGTGCCGGCCATGCGGTGCTGCTCACCGATGCCCGGGGGGTGATCCTCAATTGCGTGACCGCCGGGGCCGAGCGCCAGGCCTTCGAGCGTGCCGGCCTGTGGCTGGGTGCCGACTGGAGCGAGGCTCGCGAGGGCACCAACGGCATCGGCACCTGCGTGATCGAGCGCCAGGCGCTGACCATCCACCAGGACGAGCACTTCCGCAGTCGCCACACCGGCCTCACCTGCTCCGCCAGCCCGGTGTTCGACCCCCAGGGCGACCTGCTGGCGGTGCTCGATGTGTCTTCCGCGCGCCACGACGTGTCGCGCCAGAGCCAGTTCCACACCATGGCGCTGGTCAACCTCTCGGCGAAGATGATCGAGAGCTGCTACTTCCTGCGCCGCTTCGAAGGCGAGTGGTTGCTGCGCTTCCACCTGCAGGCCGAGTACGTCGGCCTGTTCAGCGAGGGGCTGATGGCCTTCGACGGTGAAGGGCGCATCCGCGCGGTGAACCAGAGCGCCATCAACCTGCTGGACAGCGCCCGCGAGCGCCTGCTGGGGCAGAGCGTGGAAGCCTTCTTCGACTGCCGGCTGGACGACCTGCTCGGCCGCGCCCAACCACAACCCAATGCCAGCTGGCCGCTGCGTGCGCGCAATGGCCGTGCCCTCTATGCCGTGTTGCGGGGCCAGCCGCGCGCCACCGCCCGCGCGTTGCCGGTGGCGCCGAAATCCGCCGTGCCCGGGCTGTGCCTGGGCGACCCGGCGTTGGCCGCCGATTTCCGGCGTGCGCTCAAGGTGTACGAGCGCGACGTGCCCGTGCTGGTCAATGGCGAGACCGGCTCCGGCAAGGAGGCCTTCGCCAAGGCCGTGCACCTGGCCAGTTCCCGTGCCGCGCGGCCCTTCGTGGCGCTCAACTGCGCGGCCATCCCCGAGTCCCTGATCGAGAGCGAGCTGTTCGGCTATCGCGGCGGCAGCTTCACCGGTGCGCGCAAGGAAGGCATGCGCGGCAAGCTGCAACAGGCCGATGGCGGCACCTTGTTCCTCGACGAGATCGGCGACATGCCCCTGGCCCTGCAGACCCGTCTGCTGCGGGTGCTGGAGGAGCGCCAGGTGGTGCCCATCGGCGGCGAGGCCCAGGCCGTGGACGTGCGCATCATCAGCGCTACCCACCGAGAGCTGGGCGAGCGGGTGAGCAACGGCAGCTTCCGCGAGGACCTCTACTACCGCCTAAACGGCCTGGTGATCGACCTGCCGCCCCTGCGCGACCGCAGCGACCGCCCCGAGCTGCTCGACCACCTGTTGCACGAAGAAGCGCGCGGCCAGGCCATCCGCCTGGAGCAGGACGCCCGCCAGGCGCTGCTCGACTACGCCTGGCCCGGCAACGTGCGCCAGTTGCGCAATGTGCTGCGCACCCTGACGGCGCTGTGCGAGGACGGCCGCATCCGCTACGCCGACCTGCCGGCGGACCTGCGCCGTGCACCTGCCCCGGTCCCCATCAACGACTGCGTGGTTCACCCGCTGGAAGACGCCGAACGCAGCGCCCTGCTCGCCGCCCTGGAAAGCCAGCGCTGGCACATGACCCGCACCGCCGAGCAGCTCGGCATCAGCCGCAACACCCTGTACCGTAAGCTGCGCAAGCATTCGATCGAAACGCGCAGCCTGTAGGGGCGACTTCAGTCGCCCGCCGTACATGAAGAACCCGCCGATTGGCGGGTTCGTTCATTGCGCGATCCAAGCGGGCGCAGGGTGGATGGCGCTCTTTTCATCCACCGAACGATGCCACCGGGAAGCGCGGTGTCGGGGCAGCCCTGCGGGCTGCTTGGCGACTGAAGTCGCCCCTACAGCCCTACAGGGTGCCCCCTACGGTTTCCTCACGCGCCCTGGGGCATTTCCCCGCGCTTGAGGCGCGCGTTGATGTCGTCGATCACCTGCGGCAGGTCGGCGATGGTGTCGATCAGGTAGTGCGGGCGGGCGCCTTCGAACTGCTGGGCGATGCGTGCACGCTCCTGCTCCAGCTTGTTGGCGGGCAGGGCCTTGAACTGCTCCCAGGTCAGGCCCAGGGCGTTGCCGGAGCAGGTGAGGGCGACCGTCCACATGCCGGCGCTGCGGCCTTCGAGGATGCCCGGCCAGGTGTCGTCCACCTTCACGCAGGCGGCCACGTCGCTGATGCCTAGGGCGATGACGTTGGCCAGTGCCTGGGCCGGGTGCGGGCGGCCGTTGGGGACTTCGTCAGTGGCGACCACATGGTCGGCGACGTAGCCGTTCTTTTCCGCCAGTTCCACCACCTCGGCCATCACCGCTGCCGGGTAGCCGGAGCAGGAGCCGATCTTCAGCCCCTTGCCGCGCAGGCCGGCGATGGCCTCCAGGGCGCCGGGGATCAGCGCCGAGTGCAGGGCGATCTTCTCGATCTGCAGGGGCATGAAGCGTTCATAGATCGCGGTGACGTCGTCGTCCGTGGGCAGGCGGCCGAAGGCGGCGCGGTAGCGCTCGGCGATGGCGGGGATGTCGCACAGGGTGCGGATGTGATCCCACTTGCCCATGCCCATCGGGCCGCGCGCTTCCTCCAGGCTCACGGCGACGCCGAACTCGGCGAAGGCCTCGACGAATATCTGCGTCGGCGCGAAGGAGCCGAAGTCGACCACGGTGCCGGCCCAGTCGAGGATGGCGGCTTGCAGCTGGGTGGGTTGCTGGTAGTTCATGGGTGTCTCCTTGGGAGTGAAGTCAGGAACGGGCACCGAGGGGCTGGCCGTCGTTGCCGGGTGGGGGGATGAGTCCGTCGAGAACCTTCAGGGTCTTGGGCCGGCTGTTCCAGAACGGCACCAACATCAGGCTGGCGAGCAGGGCCGCGACGGTGAAGCCGATGAATACGGTGGTGGTGTCGAAGTAGCCGGGCAGCAGGCCGCCGAGGATGGCGCCGACCGAGCCGCAGCCGTTGACGAAGCCGGCGGCGGTGCCGGCCGCTTCGGTGGTACCGAAATCGATGGCGGCGGAGCTGCTGATCATCGAGTCGGGGCCGTAGAGGGTCAGGCCCAGCATGAACAGCAGGCCGACCACCAGGTACAGGCTGCCGCTCTGCATGGCCGGCACGAACAGGCCCAGGCACAGGGTCAGCGCCACCAGGCTGATGACGCAGGCGGGCATGCGCCGCGCGCCGAACCAGCGATCGGAGGCGATGCCGATGAGGATCGGCCCCACCAGCCCGGCCACTTCGAAGGCCGTGGGCACGATGGCCGAGGCGACCTTGCCCACGGCGGGCATGCGCTCGTAGACCATCATCGGGCCCCACAGCAGGATCGCGTAGCGCGCCGGCTTGAGCAGGAAGTAGGCGAGGCCGAGGACCAGCACCGTGCGGTTGCCCATGATCTTGCGCAGCGAGGCCCAGTGGCCATCGCGCTCGATCTTCAGCTCGCGGGAGGTCTTCACTTCCACCTCGACCGGCTGCAGGCCGACATCCTCGGGGCGGTTGCGCTGCAGCAGCCAGAACAGCACCGCCACCACCAGCACCACCACAGCGCTGGAGACGAAGGCCGCGCGCCAGTCGCCGAACACCTGGTACGCCCACCAGCCGGCGAAGGGCGTGGAGACCAGGCCACCGAAGGCGTAGCAGGTGCTCCAGTAGCCCAGCACCCGGCCGCGCTCGCGGGTGGCGAAGAAACAGCCGATGTTCTTGCACAGCCCGCTCCAGCCAGTGGACTGCGCCAGGCCCTGGACCACCATGCAGGTGGCGAAGATCGGCAGGGTGGCGAGGGTGCCCATGGCCAGCGCGGCGAGCGCCGAGACCAGCAGCCCGCCGAAGACGATCACCCGCGGGCCGAAGCGGTCCGCGAAGATGCCCCAGGTGAACTGGCCGATGGCGTAGGCGGCGAGGTACAGGGCATCGAGGTTGGCCATGACCGATTTGTCGAGTTCGAAATCCGCGTCCTCGGCGATGCCGAGCTTGGCCACCGAGAAGGCCTTGCGGGTGAAGTAGAAGGCGGCGTAGGCCAGCCAGGTGATGAGGAAGATCTGTACACGCCAGCGCTGGATGGATTGCCATCCGCGCCCTTGGACACCGAGTTGGTTGTTCATGGTTCTGACCCCTATGGGTTTGCCGACAGTGCGAGAGGGAGGCTGTTGTTGTTCTTGGGTACTTCCTGGCTGTCTAAACGCCGGGCCTGGTCAGAAGGCAGAGGCCGTGCGTCAGTCTGTTCATGGTCGTATCGCTAGGCGGGCTCCTCGCCGGCATGGCCGGCCGATGGAAAAGGGGCCGCCCGTATCGGGGCACGGGCGGCCAAGGGGCGGATATCAGGCCGCCGTTTTCTCGAGGGTCACGCCCATCGCCTGCAGGGACTCGGCGATGGCGCGCAGCAACTGGCGGACGATGGGCTCGTCGATCTGGCCGATGCAGCCGATGCGGAAGCTTTCGGCCTGGGTCAGCTTGCCGGGGTAGATGACGAACTGACGGGTTTTGAGTTCGTCGTAGAAGCGCTTGAACTCGAAGGCCGGGTGCTCGGGGCTGAAGAAGGTGGTGATGATCGGCGACAGCCAGCGGTCCTCCAGCAGCGTCTCGAACCCCAGCTCGCGCATGCCGGTCACCAGCACGTCGCGGTTGCGCGTGTAGCGCGCCAGGCGGCCCGGCACGCCACCCTCGGCGGCGTGCTGTTCCAGCGCCGCGTGGAAGGCCACCACGCTGTGGGTGGGCGGGGTGAAGCGCCATTGGCCGGTGCGCTCCATGTAGCGCCACTGCTCCAGCAGGTCGAGGCTCAGGGAGTGGGCGCGGCCAGCGGACTCTTCCAGCAGGTCGCGGCGGATGATCACGAAGCCGAAGCCGGGGATGCCCTCGATGCACTTGTTGGCCGAGGACACCAGGACATCGAAGGGCACCTCGTCCACGGTCAGCGGCACTGCGCCGAAGGAGCTCATGGCGTCGACGATCAGGCGCTTGCCATGGGCCTTCACCACGGCCGCCAGCTCACGCAGCGGGTTGAGGATGCCGGAGCTGGTCTCGCAGTGGACCAGGAACACGGTGGTGACCTCGGGGTGGGCGCGGAGCAGGGCGTCCACCTCCTCGGGTTGCGGCGGCAGGTAGTCGCCCTTGTCCAGCGCGATATGGGCGCGGCCCAGATAATCGAGGGTCTTGGCGGCGCGCTGGCCGTAGGCGCCGTTCATCAGGATCAGCGCCTTGCCGTCGCGGGGGATGGCGGTGGCCAGGGCGGCTTCCACCGAGAAGGTGCCGCTGCCCTGCAGAGGCACGCAGGCGTAGCTGTCGTCAGTCACCCCGGCCATGGCCAGCAGCTGCTGGCGGATCTCGGCGGTGACGCGGTTGAAGTCGGCATCCCACGAGCCCCAGTCACGCAGCATGGCTTCCTTGGTGGCGCGCGAGGTGGTCAGCGGGCCGGGGGTCAGCAGGTAGGGCTCGCCCTGGACAGGCGCGGCGAGGGGCGTATGCGATACGGGGAATTCGGCTTTGCTCATGATCGTCTCCAGCGGTGGTCGGGCTGGCGCTGATCAAAGCAATTGGCTAGAAATAAATGAAATCGATTTATGGTATTTCACAAACAAGCTGAGCTTATTAATAGGGGCGGTGATGTCGGTTTCCCAGGCACAACTCAAGGCCTTCCATGCCGTGGCGGTGCACGGCAACTTCACCCGCGCGGCGGAGCAGTTGTTCCTCAGCCAGCCGGCGGTCTCCGACCAGGTGCGCAAGCTGGAGGAGCGCTTCGGCGTGCTGCTGTTCAACCGCAACAAGCGCTCGGTGCAGCTCACCGAACTGGGCGAGCGCCTGCTGGCCATCACTCAGCGCCTGTTCGCCGCCGAGAACGAGGCCGAGGAACTGCTCACCAGCTCCCGCGCCCTGCAAAGCGGCAGCCTCACCCTGGCGGTGGACGCGCCCATGCACCTGCTGCCCTACATCGCCCGCTTCTGCGAGCGCTACCCCGGCATCCGCGTGCGCCTGGTGACCGGCAACAGCGACGAATCCCTGCGCCGGCTGTTCGACTACCAGGCCGACTTCGCCGTGCTCGGCCGCCCGGCGGACGACGACCGCCTGATCGCCCATGTGCTCAGCAGCGGCCCGCTGGTGGCCTTCGTCGCCGAAGGCCACCCCTGGGCACGGCGCGACGCCATCCACCTCGCCGACCTGCACCGCACCCCGCTGGTGCTGCGTGAACAGGGCTCCATGACCCGGCAGATGCTGGAAGACGAAATGCGCCGCCTCGACCTCGACACCCATCCCGCCATCGAGGTGGAAGGCCGCGAAGCGGTATTCGAGATGGTCGTCGCCGGCCTCGGCGTCGGCATCGTCTCCGCCGCCGAACTCGGCTCCAGCCGCGGCGTGCACGTACTGCCCATCCTCGACTTCGAACCGCGCATGACCGAGACGCTGGTGTGCTTGAAGGAGCAGGGGGCGAGGCGGGTGATCGGGGCGTTTTTGGAGGTGGTGGGAATTCAGGACGCCAGGTCCTGATTCCTTGCTCAGGCTATTGATCCGCCATTCGTGAGCCGCATCACGCGGCCCGCTTTCCTTGTTCCCCCGTCCCGGTTCATCCTTCGCCTGTGGCGTAGTGCCATGATTTTCTGCCGCTTCTCGCCTGGGCAAACCCGAGGGGTGGCAGCCATGGAAGACCTGCAAAAGGAGTTGCGGCGGGATGCGTGTGCTGTTCATTCACCAGAATTTCCCTGGCCAGTTCCGTCATCTCGCCGCCCATCTGGCGAAGCGGGACGATGTCGAGGTCCTGGCCATCGGCCGCGAGCAGGCGCCTGGGCTGCCGGGTGTGCGGTTGTTGCGCTACAAGCCGCACCGCAAGGCGAGTGCGCAGACGCACCCTTATGTGCGCACCTTCGAGGATGGTGTGCTCCATGGGCAGCAGGTGCTGCGTCTGCTGCTGGACCTGAAGGGCAAGGGCTACCGGCCGGATGTGGTGGTCGCCCATCCGGGCTGGGGTGAAAGCCTGTATGTGAAGGAAGCCTTCCCCTCGGCGCGGTTGATCCACTTCTGCGAGTACTACTACCAGGCCCGTGGCGCCGATGCCGGCTTCGATCCGGAGTTCCCGCTCGACACCAATGGCGCCGCGAGCATCCGCAGCCGCAATGCGCTGCACCTGCTCAACCTGGAGAACTGCGACCTCGCCATCACCCCGACCCAGTGGCAGCGCAGCGTGCATCCGGCGGCCTACCGCGACGCCATGCAGGTGATCCATGAAGGCATCGATATCGCTGGTCTGGGCCCTGATCCCGAGGCCAGCTTGGAGTTGCCCGATGGCCAGGTGCTGAAGGCCGGGCAGCCGATCATCACCTATGTGGCGCGCAACCTTGAGCCCTACCGGGGCTTCCATAGCTTCATGCGGGCCTTGCCGCGCATCCTTGAAGCGCACCCGACCTGCCAGGTGCTGGTGGTCGGTGGCGACGAGGTGAGTTACGGCAGCCGCCCCAAGGGCGCCGCCAACTGGCGCAGCAAGCTGTTGGCGGAGAACCCCATCGACCTGCAGCGCGTGCACTTCCTTGGCAAGGTGCCTTATGCCACCTACAAGCGGGTGCTGCAGGTTTCCGCCGCGCATATCTACCTGACTTATCCCTTCGTCCTGTCCTGGTCCCTGCTGGAGGCCATGGCCAGCGGCTGCCTGATCATCGGTTCGGATACCGCGCCGGTGCGCGAGGTGATCGAGGATGGCCGCAACGGGCTGCTGGTGGACTTCTTCGATGGCGTTCGGATCGCCGAGAAGGCCTTGCAGGCCCTGGCCGAGCCCGAGCGGTTCCAGGCCCTGAGGCGGCAGGCAGTGGTCACCGCGCGGGGCTATTCGACGGACAGCGGCATCGCCCGCTACCTCCAGGTGCTGGGCCTCGACTCGGTGATGCAGCCCGCCTGATTGCGACAGCCCCCCGTTCATTTATCCACACCTGCGGATACCTCTTCGGACTACCGAAGGGGCGCGGGTGGTGGCGGTTCGATCGTGTGATCCATCAAAGGAGAGGGTATGGATTTTCAAGGCACAAACGGCAACGACACCCTGGTCGGCGGCGATACGGACGACCAGTTCTATGGCGCTGAGGGGGATGACCTGCTGGTCGGTGGCGCTGGCGTGGACATGCTGTCCGGTGGCGCTGGCAATGACACCTTGCGCGGCGGGCTGGGCATGGATGTATATCGCTTCGGGCGGGGCAGTGGCCGCGATGTGATCGAGGATGGCGGGGGCGATGGCTTCATCAACCGCCTCGAGTTCGAGGCGGGCATCCTGCCGGAGAACGTCAGTTGCAGGCGCGTCGATGGGGATCTGGTGCTGAGCCTCGTCGACTCGAATGACCAGGTCATCCTGCGCAACTACTTCTCCAGCACAGGCTGGCCGGAGATCGCGGAGATCTTCTTCGCCAATGGCGCCCGTTGGTCGCCCTATGACGTAAGGATGCGGGTGGAGAGCGCCCCCCAGGGACAGCTTGTATTGGGCACTCCGGGCGCTGATCTGCTTCAAGGTACCGAGGGGGCCGACACCCTGGAGGGCGGTGATGGCAACGACCTGCTGAATGGCAGTGGCGGTGATGACCTGTTGCTCGGTGGTGAAGGTGACGACACGCTGATCGGTGGCCAGGGTTTCGACACCCTGGCTGGTGGCCAGGGGAGTGATACCTATCGTCTGTCGGGCTCCTGGGGCCAGGTTTTCATCGATGAGGAGGCCACGGCGTCAGGTGGTCACGATGTGATCGAGATCCTCGACGTGGCATCGATCAGCGTGCAGGTCAGTCGTGTCGGTAATGACCTGATCCTGTTGCGTCCGGGAACGAGCGACAGGATCACCATTGCCAACTACTTCGGCATGCAAGCCCCGGTTACTTCCGTTGTGGAGGTGATCCGCTTCTCCGATCGGATGTGGACACCGATTGATGTCATGCAATTGCTGAACGTCGGTACCGCCGGCAACGACACGCTGACGGGGACGCAGATACCCGATGTCCTTTCCGGTGGCTTGGGCGATGACCAGTTGTTCGGCATGGGTGACAGCGACCGGCTGGACGGCGGCGCGGGCAACGACAGCCTCTATGGCGGTGCGGGCAGCGATACCTTGCTCGGCGGTGACGGCGACGATTGGCTGGATGGTGGGGAGGGCTACAACCACCTCGTTGGCGGCATGGGCAATGACACCTATGTGGTGGATAGCCAAGGTTCCAACTTTATCGTCGAGAACATCGGAGGGGGGATCGATACGGTACTCAGCAGCGCGACCCATACGCTGGGCAATGCCCTGGAAAACCTGGTGCTGACGGGCAGTGCCAATATCGATGGCTATGGCAACCAACTGGACAACGACATCACCGGTAACGCCGGCGACAACCGCCTCAAGGGCGAGGCCGGCAACGACCGCCTGTATGGCCTGGACGGCAAGGACGTTCTGGAAGGCGGCGCAGGCAACGACAGACTGTTCGGTGGTGCGGGTGACGATACGCTGTACGGCGGGGATGGCGACGACTGGCTGGATGCAGGGGAGGGCGCCGATACGCTCGTTGGCGGCGCAGGCAACGATACCTACGTCGTCAGCCAGGTAAAACAGCAGATCCGCGAGGAGATCGGAGGCGGCCTGGATACGGTGCGCAGCAGCATCCATTTCGGTCTTTTGGCAAACCTCGAGAACCTGGTGCTGACCGGTACCGCGGACCTGAATGGCGCCGGCAATGAACTGAACAACGAGCTGACCGGCAATACGGGCAACAACGTGCTCGAAGGCGGCGCGGGCAATGACCGCCTTGAAGGGGGCGCGGGCGATGACCTGCTCATGGGCGGCAGTGGTAACGACACCTACTTCTTCTCCCGGGGCTGGGGCCTGGACGCGATTGCCGACCTTGGTGGCGGCGTCGATGTCATTCAGTTCGCTGCGGATATCCTGCCGAGCGACATCCAGGCGGTGCACCTGCGCGACGATCTGGTGCTCAACCTGAAGGGAACCTCGGACTCCATATCGGTCCAGCAGTATTTCCTTAACAACGGTGCGAATGCCAATGGCATCGAAGAGATCCGTTTCGCCAATGGCGTGGTCTGGACCTTCGCGCAGGTACGCAGCCTGGTACTCCAGGGGGGCGATGGTGATGACTTGCTCAATGGCTTCAGTACCGCCGATACGTTGAACGGTGGGGCGGGTAACGACACGCTCTTCGGCGCGGAGGGCAACGACCTGTTGATCGGCGGTGCCGGCAACGATGTGCTGAACGGTGGTACCGGCAATGACACCCTGCGTGGCGGACTGGGGGATGACACCTATGTGATCGACTCCCTCGTCGATGTGATCCAGGAGAGTGCCAACGAGGGTATCGATACCCTGGAGTCCAGCGTCAGCATCAGCTCGATGCTGAGTACCAATATCGAGAACCTGCGCCTGACCGGCAGCGGCAACCTGACCGGCGTCGGCAACGGCGCGAACAACCTGATCACTGGCAACCAGGGTGCCAACTACCTGATGGGCAACGCCGGTAACGACACCCTGAGCGGTGAAGGCGGCAACGATACCCTCGAAGGGGGCGTTGGCAACGACGTGTACCGCTTCGCCAGGGGCTGGGGGGCGGACACGGTGCAGAACGTCGAGCCCGGCTCCAATGGCCTGGATGTCATCGAGTTCGCTGCCGATATCCTGCCGAGCGATATCCAGGCGTCCCGCAGCGGGGCCAACCTGGTGCTGAGCCTGGGTGGCAGCGGCGATCGCATCAATGTCGTCAACTATTTCCTGAGCGATGGCGCCACCTCCAATGCGGTAGATGAAATCCGCTTCGCCAATGGCACCCGCTGGACCCTGGCGACCATCAAGGCGCTGGTACTGCAGGGCACCAGCGGCAACGACACGCTGACGGGCTACGCCACTGCCGACAGCATCGGTGGCGGTGCCGGCAATGACAGCATCCTCGGGGGCGATGGCAACGACACCCTGGACGGCGGCAGCGGCGACGATGTGCTCGAAGGGGGCGCCGGCAACGATCGGCTGGTCGGGGGCGCGGGCAACGACACCCTGAACGGCGGTGCCGGCGACGACGTCTTCGTGGTCGATTCCGCAGGCGATGTGGTGATCGACAGCAGCGGCATCGACACGGTGGAGGCCAGTGTTTCCTTCACCCTGGGTACGGGCATCGAGAAGCTGACGCTCACCGGCAGCACCAACCTCCAGGGCATCGGCAATAGCCTGGACAACACCCTGGTCGGCAACGCCGGCAACAACCTGTTGCAGGGCGGCGCCGGCAACGATTCGCTGAATGGCGGCGCGGGCAACGACCAGTTGCAGGGGGGTGAGGGCGACGACCTCTACAGCTTCGCCCGTGGCTGGGGCCAGGACGTGATCGACGATACCGACGGTGCCCTGGACGCCATCGAGTTCGCTACGGGCATCGCGCCCGGCGATATCACCGTCAGCCACGATGGCGACGACCTGTTGCTGAACCTGTGGGGCAGCACCGACAGCATCCGTGTGGTGGGCTACTTCGGTGCGACTGGAGCCGTGGAGCTGATCCGCTTCGCCGATGGCACCCAGTGGCAGCCGGACCAGCTCCGCTCGCGGGTGTTGCAGGGGGACACCATCGACGACCGCCTGGTCGGTTTTGCCAGCAACGACGTCCTCGACGGCAAGGGGGGCAACGACAGCCTCTTCGGGCTGGCTGGTGACGACACCCTGTACGGCGGGGCCGGCAACGACCTGCTCGACGGCGGCGATGGCAACGACCTGCTCGATGGCTACACCGGGGTCGATACCCTGATCGGCGGTGCCGGCGATGACCGCTACTGGGTGGACGCGGGCGACAGCGTGGTCGAAGGCGTGGACGGCGGCATCGACACGGTCGAGTCGCGGGTTTCCTGGACCCTGGGCGACAACGTCGAGAACCTGGTCCTCAGTGGCCCGGCGATCGAAGGCATCGGCAACGCGCTGAACAACGATATCCGTGGTGGCGACGGCGACAACCTGCTGCGTGGGGAGGCGGGCGACGACCGCCTGAAGGGCGGGCAGGGCAAGGACACCCTGATCGGCGGTGCGGGCGACGACACCTATGTGTTCGGCAACTACTGGGGGCAGGACGTCATCCACAACCAGGACGACGGCATCGGCAAGCATGACGTCATCGAGTTCGCCGACTTCAACCCCGAGCACATCCGCTTCCGTCGTGTCGACGACAACCTGGTGTTCGAGCGCAACAACACCCTGGACAGCCTGACCGTCGTCGGCTTCTTCGCTGGTGATGGCAAGGGACCGGCCTCCATCGAGGAGGTTCGTTTCGGCAATGGCGATATCTGGACCGGCGACTTCATCCGCAACAGCCTGCTGCACGGTTCCTATGGCAACGACACGGTGCAGGGCTATTCCACGGACGACGCCCTCTTTGGCGATGACGGCCAGGACGAGCTGCGCGGCTTTGCCGGTAACGACACCCTCGATGGCGGAGCCGGCAACGACACGCTGTTCGGTGGCGCCGGTAATGACTCGCTGCTTGGCGGCCTGGGCGGCGACCGCATGGAAGGCGGTGCCGGCGACGACACCTACCAGGTGGACTCGCTGAGTGACCTGGTGATCGAGAGCGCCGATGCGGGAGTCGACACCGTCGAATCCAGCGTGACCCAGACCCTGGGTGCCCATGTCGAGAACCTGGTGCTTACCGGAACCGCTGCCATCAATGGTACGGGCAACGCGCTGGACAACGTCATCACCGGCAACCAGGCGAACAACGTGCTGCAGGGGGGCGCGGGCAACGACCAGCTCTCCGGTGGTGCGGGCAATGACACCCTGTACGGCGGCGTGGGTGATGATCGCCTGAACGGTGGCGAAGGAAACGACGCCCTCTATGGCGGGGGCGGCAACGACACCTACGTCATCGACTCGGCAGGTGACAGCGTCGTCGAGTACTCCAATGAGGGCGTTGACACGGTGGAGTCTTCCGTTACCCATACGCTGGGCTTTGCCGTAGAGAACCTCACCCTCACCGGCACTGCTGCTATCAACGGCACCGGCAATGACCTGGACAACCTCATCATCGGCAACGATGCGAACAACGCGCTGTATGGCGGCATCGGCAACAACAGCCTGTTCGGCAGGGGCGGTGATGACCTGCTGGTGACGGGCTCCGGGCAGGACTACCTCGATGGCGGAGACGGCAACGACACCCTGAACGGCAACCTCGGCAACGACACGCTGTTCGGCGGGGCCGGCAATGACGTCCTCAATGGCGGCGATGGCGATGACCGCCTGTACGGCGGCGAGGGTAACGACAGCCTCTATGGCGGCCGTGGCAACGACACCTTCGTGATCGATTCGCTCGGTGACAGCGTCTTCGAGTACCTCAACGACGGGATCGACACCGTCGAGGCCTCCATCAGCCACAGCCTGGCGTTCGGCGTGGAGAACCTGACCCTGACCGGGGACGCCGCTATCGACGGGACCGGCAACACCCTGGACAACCAGCTGCGTGGTAACGCGGCGGCCAACCGGCTGTCTGGTGGCGCGGGAAATTACACGCTGATCGGTGGGGCCGGCAATGACACCCTCTCCGGTGGTGCCGGCTCGGATACTTATGTCTTCGGCCTGGGCGACGGCCAGGATGTCATCCAGAACAACGACAGCGTGGCGGGCAGCCTGGACCTGTTGCAATTCGGCGGCGGCATCTCGGTCGAGCAACTCTGGTTCCGCCAGAACGGCAACGACCTGGACGTCAGCCTGGTGGGCGGCACCGAGCGGGTGAGCATCGAGAACTGGTACGGCGGCAGCGCCTACCACCTCGATCAGTTCAAGTCGGCCGACGGCAAGACCCTGCTGGACAGCCAGGTGCAGGGGCTGGTGGATGCGATGGCCGCCTTCGGTGTGCCGGCTGGGGCTGAGGGCAACCTCACCGCCGCCCAGCGCGACGAGCTGAACCTGGTGATCGCCGCCAACTGGCAGTGATCGCCTGAACGCGTGACGAGGAGCCCCGCCAATCGGCGGGGCTTTTTCGTTGCGCGGCGGCGAATGAAATCACCTTCCAACGCTCTACATATGCCGCAGGGCCAGGCTCCGGGCGGGGCCGCTGTGCTAACCTGCGGCATGTTTTTTTCGGGCTCCGGCAGCCCGTTTCCAGAGGTATTCCATGCATATCCATATCCTCGGCATCTGCGGCACCTTCATGGGTTCGCTGGCGGTGCTGGCCAAGGAACTCGGCCACCGCGTCACCGGCTCCGATGCCAACGTCTATCCGCCCATGAGCACCCAGCTGGAGGCCCAGGGCATCGAGCTGATGCAGGGCTACGACCCCGCGCACCTGGACCCGGCGCCGGACCTGGTGGTGGTGGGCAATGCGCTGTCGCGGGGCAACCCGGCGGTGGAGCATGTGCTGAACAAGGGGCTGCCCTATGTCTCCGGCCCGCAGTGGCTGGCGGACCACGTGCTACAGGGCCGCTGGGTGATGGCGGTGGCTGGTACCCACGGCAAGACCACCACCACCAGCATGCTGGCGTGGGTGCTGGAGCATGCGGGCATGAGCCCGGGCTTCCTCATCGGTGGCGTGCCGCAGAACTTCGGCATCTCGGCGCGCCTGGGCGGCACGCCGTTCTTCGTGGTGGAGGCGGACGAGTACGACAGCGCCTTCTTCGACAAGCGCTCGAAGTTCGTTCACTACCGCCCGCGCACGGCGATCCTCAATAACCTGGAATTCGACCACGCCGACATCTTCCCGGACCTGCCCGCCATCGAGCGGCAGTTCCACCACCTGGTGCGCACCATCCCCGGCGAGGGCCTGATCATCCACCCCACCACCGAACCGGCCCTGGTGCGGGTGCTGGAAATGGGCTGCTGGACGCCGGTGCAGACCACCGGTGAAGGTGGCCAGTGGCAGGTGCGCCTGCTCAGCGAGGATGGCTCGCGCTTCGAGGTGCGGTTCGACGGCAAGGTACAGGGCACCGTGGAATGGACCCTGACCGGCCAGCACAACGTGGCCAACGCCCTGGCCACCCTTGCCGCCGCGCGCCATGTGGGCGTGGTGCCGGAGCTGGGCATCGCCGCCCTGAGTGCCTTCCGCAACGTCAAGCGGCGCATGGAGAAGGTCGCCGAAGTGAACGGCGTGACCATCTACGACGACTTCGCCCACCACCCCACCGCCATCGCTACCACCCTCGACGGCCTGCGCAAGCGCGTGGGCGAGGCGCCGGTGATCGCCATCATCGAGCCGCGCTCCAACTCCATGAAGCTGGGCGCCCACCGCGACGGCCTGCCGGAGAGCGTGGCCCAGGCCGACCAGGTGATCTGGTACGCGCCGCCGAACCTGGGCTGGGACCTGGCCGCCACGGCCGCCGCCTGCCCGGTGCCGGCGGTGGTCTGCGATTCGCTGGAGGCGATCATCGAGCGGGTGAAGGGCCAGGCGCGCCCGGGCACCGAGGTGGTGATCATGAGCAACGGCGGTTTTGGCGGCCTGCACGGCAAGCTGGCCAAGGCGCTGGAAGGCTGAGGACGACGACATGAGCGGACCCGAACGCGTCACCCTGGCGATGACCGGCGCTTCCGGCGCCCAGTACGGCCTGCGCCTGCTGGACTGCCTGGTGCAGGAAGACCGCGAGGTGCACTTCCTCATCTCCAAGGCCGCGCAGCTGGTGATGGCCACCGAGACCGAAGTCACCCTGCCGCCCAAGCCGCAGTCGATGCAGGCCTTCCTCAGCGAGTACACCGGCGCCGCGCCGGGGCAGATCCGCGTCTACGGCAAGGAAGACTGGATGGCCCCGGCGGCCTCCGGCTCCGGTGCCCCGGGGGCGATGGTGGTGGTGCCTTGCTCTACCGGCATGCTGTCGGCCATCGCCACCGGTGCCTGCAACAACCTGATCGAGCGCGCCGCGGACGTGGCGTTGAAGGAGCGGCGCAAGCTGATCCTGGTGCCCCGCGAGGCGCCGTACTCCAGCATCCACCTGGAGAACATGCTCAAGCTCTCCAACCTCGGCGCGATCATCCTGCCGGCCTCGCCGGGTTTCTATCACCAGCCGCAGACCATCGATGACCTGGTGGACTTCGTGGTGGCGCGCATCCTCAACCTGCTGGAAATCCCCCAGGACATGCTGCCGCGCTGGGGCGAGCATCACTTGCAGAGCAGCGATGACTGAACCACGCCGCACCCGCCTGGGCTTGTTCATCGGCCTGGTGCTGGTGCTCCAGGGCTGCGCCGCCGTGCGCACCCTGGACGCGGCCAAGCCCGGCGCGCCGATTATCTACTCCGGCACTCGGCTGGATTGGTATTCCCTCAATGGCGGCTGTTGCCCCAAGGACCGCTTCGGCGCCGAAGCGCCAGGCTGGGCGGCGCTCGACCTGCCGTTCAGCGCGGTGCTGGAGACGCTGTTGCTGCCGTTCGCGGTGGCGGCGGAGCTGGGCGTGGGGTTGGGTGTGACCGGCGGGAATTGAGGCGCTCCGTAGGGCTACGCGGTGATGGGTTTCGTACCTCTACCCATCCTACGGAGGAGCTCTGTGTGAGCGGTGGGTTTCGAGGCCGCTGCGAGCATCTGATCGGCCCGCCTCAGGCCGGGTCCTGGCAGACATCCACCCATTGCGCGGCGACCAGTTCGGCCATGTGCTGGGGGGCGATGCGTACGGCGCTATGGATGGCGCCGGCGGCGGGGACCACTTCGTCGAAGGCCTGCAGCGATAGGTCGCAATAAACCGGCAGCGGGGTGGCCAGGCCGAAGGGGCAGACGCCGCCGACGGGGTGGCTGGTCAGCGCCTGCACGGTTTCGGCGTCGAGCATCTTGGCCTTGGCGCCGAAGGCTTCCTTGAACTTGCGGTTATCGATGCGCGCATCGCCGCGCGCCACCACCAGCAGGTGCTGCTCGCCGACGCGGAAGGCCAGGGTCTTGGCGATACGGCCCGGTTCGACGCCGTGGGCTTCGGCGGCCAGGGCGACGGTGGCGGTGCTGGTTTCCAGTTCGATGATGGCGAGTTCGGGGGCCTTCTCGGCGAGGAAGGCGCGTACGGATTCGAGGCTCATTCGGGGCTCCTTGATTTCTGTCCGGCCGGCTCAGGCGGCCAGCTGGTGCACGGCGGCGAGGCTGTCGTCGAGGCCGTAGCGGCCCTTGCCGTCGCGGGTGACGCGGCCCATGGCGACGCTCGGGTCGTGGGTGAAGAGCAGACGGCCATTGCGCTCCAGCAGGCTGGCGAGCAGGGCTTCCTTCTCCTCGATCAGGCCTTCGGGGAAGCGGTCGTAGCCCATGGTGATGGGCAGGTGCACCCAGGGCGCGCCGGGGATCAGGTCGCCGCTGAACACCACCGGGCCGTCGGGCATGGCGATCTCCGGCAGCAGTTGCCCGGGGGTGTGGCCGTCGCTCCAGTGCAGGCGCCAGTCGGGGCCGAGGATCTCGGCGCTGGGCTGCTCGTCGATCAGCACCAGGCGGCCGCTGGCCTCCAGCAGTTCGAGCATTTCCGGGATGTAGGAGGCGCGGTCGCGCGGGTGCGGGTTGCAGGCGCGCTGCCACTGGCTGCGGCCGGTGACGAAGCGGGCGTTGGGGAACAGCAGGCGCATGGGCTGGTCCTGCTCCCAGGCGGCGAGCAGGCCGCCGGCGTGGTCGAAGTGCAGGTGGGTGAGCAGCACGATATCGATGTCGGCATCGGACAGGCCCGCCTCGGCGAGGCTGTCGAGCAGCACGTGGTGCGCCTCCTGCACGCCGAAGCGGTGCTTGAGTTCCGGCGGGAAGAAGGCACCGATACCGGTTTCGATGAGGATGTTGCGCTCGTCTTCCTGTACCAGCAGGGCGCGGCAGCCGAGGTCGATGCGGTTTTGCGCGTCCGGCTGCATCCAGCGTTCCCAGAGGGCGCGCGGGGCGTTGCCGAACATGGCGCCGCCGTCGAGTTTCTGGCTGTTGCCGGTGAGCGAGGTGAGGGTACGCATGGGGCGGTTCCGGGCTGGCTTTCAAGCGCCCAAGGCTAACCCGGTTGCGGGGGCGCCGGTCAATCCGCCCAGCCGCGATAGACGAAGGTCATGGGGCGCGGGCCCTGCAGGTAGCCGGTTTGCAGCTCGCGGATGGCGAAGCCGCCACCTTCGATCAGGCGCGGGATGTCACGGTTGAGGTGGCAGCCGCCGGCGAAGGGTTTCCACAACGGCGTGAGGCGGTGCTGCCAGCGCACCACCGGGGCGTCCGGTGCCAGGCCGTGTTCGGCGAACAGCAGGCGCCCGCCGGGCTTGAGCACGCGGCGCATTTCCTTCAGCGCTGCCGGGGCGTCGGGGATGGTGCAGAGGGTGAAGGTGCAGACGATGCTGTCGAAACTGGCGTCGCTGGCCTGGATCTCGCCCAGTTCCAGGGCGATGGTTTCCACCGGGATGGTGATGGCGTCGGCACGCTGGCGAGCCAGGGCCTGCATCTGCGCGGCGGGGTCGACGCCGATCACCACCTGCACCTTGGCCGGGTCGTAGAAACCGAGGTTCAGGCCGGTGCCGATGCCGATCTCCAGCACCTTGCCTTCGGCCTGGGGCACGATCTTCGAGCGGGTCTTCATCACTTCGCCCATGCCGCAGGCGTAGTCGATCAGGCGGGGCAGGACGTGGCGATCGTAGAAACCCATGGCGGGCAGTCCATTGCGGTTGACGAGGCGTTCACGTTAGCAGGGCGCATCCCCGCGCGGCGCGGGGATTTCGGCCAATGGCGGGAGGATTCCCGCCCGGCTCAGCGACCCAGGCGGCGCAGTTCGTCCGACTCGACGATGCGCGTGCCCTGGTCGGTTTCCAGGGCCAGGCGCCACAGGGCCCGGGCCAGGGTGCAGGCGCCGATGCCACGGTACTTGCCCGGCAGCCAGCGCATGAGCGGGGCGGCCAGGCGTTCGCCGAGGCGGAATTCGCTGCGCGGGCCGAGCAGCAGGGACGGGCGCACCAGGGTCAGCTGGGGCCAGTCCTGGGCCTTGAGCGCTGCCTCCATCTCGCCCTTGGTGCGGTTGTAGAACACCGAGGAACTGGCGTCCGCGCCCAGGGCGCTGATCACCAGGTAGTGGCGGGCGCCGAGTTCGCGGGCGCGGGCGCCGACGGCGAGCACCAGGTCGAGGTCGATGGCGCGGAAGGCTTCCTGGGAGCCGGCCTGGCGGATGGTGCTACCGAGGCAGCAGAAGGCGGTGTCCACCGGCCCCAGGAGCTGCGGCAGCAGGTCGGCGATATCGCCCACCGGGTTGTCCAGGCGCTTGTGCTCGGCGAGGGGGCGACGGGTCGGCGCGAGCACCCGCTCCACCGTGGGTTCGTTGAGCAGTCGGTCGAGCAGGTGTTCACCGGTCAAGCCCGTGGCGCCGGCGAGCAGTACGTGCTGGGGCGTCAGATGCATGCTGTTTCTCCGCTGTTACAGCTTCAGCTTAGTGGCTGGCGGCGGTTTTGCCGTCGGCCGTTGCAGGTTGCGCGGCGAGGGCCTCCTGGGCTTGCGCGGCGCGCAACTTTCGCCAATGGGCGAGCACCGGTTTCGGTGCCCAGATCTGCGGTTCGGAGGGTTCGAAACCGTCGGCCTTCTCCCATTCGGCAACCTCGGTGCGGGCGAGTTCGAAAGCACGTTCCAGGTCGTCGGTCTGGTTCAGGGCGTCGGCCAGCAGGGCGCGGCCGAAGTAGGTGAATTCGTTGTCGTCGGAGCAACCGAAGGACACCCGGTCGGCGCGGGCGGCGGTCATCACCAGGGTCTTGTCGTCCTTGAGCGCGGGGATGAAACCGCCGGAATAGCAGGCGGAGATCACCACCACCTTGTGGCGCTCCTTCAGCGGTGCCAGCACCGTGGCCAGCTCGCTGGCGGGCAGGTCGCCGAGCTGCAGGCCGGGCTGCTCGAGGGCCAGCTGGTGGTCGGCGGAGCCGTGGCTGGTGAGGTAGATGAACACCAGGTCTTCCGGCCCGCTGCGCTGGGCGATGCCCTGGATGGCGCGGGCCAGGCTCTCGCGGGTGGCCAGGGGGCGGTCGTCCATGTGATCGCGGTGGTTGATCAGGGTGATGTGGCCGTGGGCGCCGAAGCGCTGGTCGAGCAGCTTGGCGACGTAGTCGGCCTCGCGCAGGAATACGCTCTGGCGGCCGTCGCCTCCCAGGCTCAGGGAGTACAGCTCCACCGCCGGGGTGGAGGCGGGCAGGGCGTCGATGGCGGCGTCGAGCAGGCGGCCCTGTTCCAGCAGGCCGACTTCCAGGGGATTGGGCAGCGCCTTGCCGGTTTCGTCGCTGATGCGCCGGCCACCGCGCCAGGTGCCTTTCTCCTGGCCGCCGTCGGCCAGGGTCAGGGTGCCCTTGCCGGCATAGCGCCCTGCGGCGAAACCGCCTTCATAGCGGCTGCCATCGGCGAGGCTGAGGCTGCCTTCGCCCTGGTAGCGCCAGTTGCGGAAGGCGCCGGTGTACAGCTCGCCGTCCGCGCCCTTGAATTCGCCCTTGCCGGTGAGGCCGCCGTCCTTGAACTGGCCGCTCCACACCGAGCCTTCGGCGTTCTGGTAGCGGCCCTTGCCGTCGAACAGGCCGCCCTTGAAACCACCGCTGTAGAAGCCGCCGTCGGCGCCCTGGTAGTCGCCTTCGCCGTTGAGCTGGCCGGCCTTGAACAGGCCGGAATAGCGCGAGCCATCGGCGTCGGTGCGCACGCCCCGGCCGGTCTGTTCGCCGCGCTTGAACTGGCCCTGGTAGCTGCTGCCATCGGGCAGGGCGAGCTTGCCCTGGCCGTGGTAGCGGTCGTCGCGGAAGGTGCCGCTGTAGACCATGCCTTCGCGGCTGAGCGTGCCTTCGCCGTTGAATTGGTTGGCCTTGAAGCCGCCCTCGTAGAGCGTGCCGTCGCCATAGGTCATGTGGCCGTTTCCGTCGAACAGGCCGTTGCTGAAATCGCCCTGGTACTCGACGCCGTTGGGGCCGTGCCAGGTGCCGCGCCCGTTGGGCTGGCCATCCTTGAAGGTGCCTTCGAACCAGGTGCCGTTGCTGTAGTCCAGGCGCCCCGGGCCCTGCAGCAGGCCATCGACCACCGCGCCACGGTAGCGGGAGCCGTCGGGCAGGCGGGCGTCCGGCGGGGTGAGGGGTTCTCCGTCTCCGCAGGCCGCGAGGAGCAGGGCGAGCGCGAGGGGCAGCAGCGGTTTCATCGACAGTCCCTTGAAGGTGGATACGGCTGGTGCAAGTGTGGCGTAAAAAAGCCCGCTATTGCGGGCTTTTCTTTTCAGTCAGGCAGGGGCTCAGGTCCACTGGGTGATCTTGTTGCCCTGTTTGTCGGTGAAGGCGCCGACGATGATCATGATGAAGTCGATCAGGGTCCAGATGCCCAGGCCGCCGAGGGTGAGGATCTGCAGGATGGCGGTGCCGATCTTGCCGGCGTAGAAGCGATGTGCGCCGAAGGTGCCCAGGAAGAAGCACAGCAGGAAGGCCGGGAGAATGCGTTTTTCGGTCATGGAACTGTCCTTGTTGAGAAAGCGGGTGCCGATTGGCGGCGGCATTCTAGCGAACGCGGCGCCCTGGCGGCGAGTAGCGGGAGGGATGCCGGCGGAGAGCCGCCGGCAGGGGCTTCAGACGAAGCAGAGGCTGAGGGATTCGGCGATGTAGGCAGGCTTGGCCTGGCCTTCGATCTCCAGGGTGGCGCGGGCCTTGATCAGCCACTGGCCGGGGTTCTTCTCGGTGACGTCCATGATGGTGAGCGCCAGGCGGACGCGGGAGTCCACCTTCACCGGCTGGATGAAGCGCACGCTGTCCAGGCCGTAGTTGATGCCCATCTTCATGCCTTCGGGCAGTACCAGCAGCCCTTCGGTGAGTACCGGGATCAGCGACAGGGTGAGGAAACCGTGGGCGATGGTGGTGCCGAAGGGGGTGTGCTTGGCCTTCTCCGGGTCAACATGGATGAACTGGTGGTCGCCGGTGCACTCGGCGAACTGGTCGATGCGACCCTGGTCGATGGTCAGCCACTCGGAGTGGCCCAGGTCCTTGCCTATGTAGTTCTTCAGTTCGGATACAGGTACGAACGGCATGCTTCATCCTCCGTGGACGTGGTTTGTTGTTCTTCTTGCTGGGTCTTTGGCCGACCCTGGATTCAACGCCGTCTAGATCAGCATGGCCGGATGCCAGGGGTCAAGCTGGCATGCCCCCTGCGAATGGCGGGTTATAGCGAGGGTGGCGAGCGGGCCTATAATGGCGCGATCCTGGCAACGGCCCCTCTGCAGCGGGCCTTGCGCGCGGTTCGCCGTTTGCTTCCTCGACCTATCCGGAGATTTTCATGCTTTTGCGCGGCCTGACCTGGCTGGTGCTGTTCCAGTTGCTTGGCACCGGGATCAACGCCCTTTTCCTGCACATGCTGCCCGGCCCCATCATCGGCCTGGTGCTGCTGTTCCTGTTCCTCGTCGCCCGGGGCGAAGTGGGTGAGCCGCTGTCGGTGGCCTCCAGCAGCCTGCTGCGCTACCTGCCGTTGCTGCTGGTGCCGCCGGCGGTGGGGGTGATGGTCTATGCCCAGGCGATCTGGGCGGACTTCTGGGCGGTGGTCGGCGCGCTGGCGCTGTCGGTGTTCTTCTCGATGCTGTTCGTGGGCTGGCTGATGCAGCGCCTGATCGACCGCAAGGCCCGCCAGGAGGGTCGCCCATGAGCATCGACTGGCACGGCGCCTGGCAGGCCATCGCCCACCATCCGCTGTTCGGCGTCGGCCTGACGCTGGCGGCCTACCAGCTGTCCATCTTCCTCTACGAGAAGACCCGGCTGATGTTCCTGCAGCCGGTGCTGGTGTCCATGGCCCTGGTGATCGCGGTGCTGGTGCCCCTGGGCATCGGCTACGAAGAGTACCGCCAGAGCACCACCCTGCTGACCTTGCTGCTGGGCCCGGCCACCGTGGCCCTGGCGGTGCCGTTGTTCCTCAACCTCAAGCGCATCCGCCAATTGTTCTGGCCGACGCTGATCACCCTGTTCATCGGCGGCCTGGTTGCTACGGTTATGGGCGTGGGCCTGGCCTGGGCCTTCGGTGCCGAGCACATGATGCTGATGACCATGGCGCCGAAGTCGGTGACTTCGCCCATCGCCATGCTGGTGGCCGAGCAGATCGGTGGCGTGGCGGCGCTGGCAGCGGTGTTCGTGCTGATCACCGGCGTCATCGGCGCCACCCTCGGCCCGGAGTTGCTGCGCCGCATCGGCGTGCGTCACCCGGCGGCCCAGGGCATGGCGCTGGGCATCACCGCCCACGCCGTGGGCACCGCCCGGGCGTTGCAGGAAGGCGAGGAGTGTGGCGCCTTCGCGGCGCTGGCGATGAGTTTGATGGGTGTGGCCACCGCGGTGCTGTTGCCGCTGGCCGTTGCGATGGTCGTTTGAGGTCGTGTCGATGAATCTGCCGCTGTTTCCGCTCAATACCGTGCTCTTCCCCGGCTGCTCGCTCGACCTGCAGCTGTTCGAGGCGCGCTACCTGGACATGATCGGCCGCTGCATGAAGCAGGGCACCGGCTTCGGCGTGGTCTGCATCCTTGAGGGCGAGGAGGTGGGCGACGCGGCCAGCCGTTTCTCCGGCATGGGCTGCGAGGCGGTGATCCGCGACTTCAAGCAGTTGCCCAACAGCCTGCTGGGGATTCGCGTGGAGGGCGGGCGGCGTTTCAAGGTGACCCGCGCCGAGGTGCTGCCCGACCAATTGACGGTCGCCGATATCGAGTGGCTGGACGAGGCCGAGGAACGCCCGCTGCAGCCCGAGCACGCCGACCTCGCCGCGCTGCTCAACGCCCTGGCCGAGCACCCGCTGGTGCAGGGGCTTGGCATGGGCGGCCTGGCCAATGGGCAGCAGGAGCTGGCCAACCAGCTGGCCTACCTGCTGCCGTTCTCGCTCAAGGAAAAGCTCGAACTCCTGGCGCTGGGCGACCCCGAGCAGCGCCTGGATCACCTGCAGGGGCTGCTCAACAAGCTGCAGGGCGACATGATCGCCTGAGCCGCCCGCTCCTCCCTTCCCGGGCTACCGGCTCCCGATCACTTGTAGCGGTACATGGCGAAGGCCTCGGGCAGGGCCCAGGTGGCCACGCCGCCGAGCAGGGCGATGCAGGCCGGGAGCACCAGCCACCAGACCCTCGCGCTCATTGCTGGCATCGGCTCGTCACGCTGCAGGATGGCCAGCCAGGCCGCGCAGATGCAGCCGGCCAGCAGGGCGCCGGCGAGGATGTCGGTGGGCCAGTGCACCCCCAGGTAGACCCGTGACAGGGCGATGGCCAGCGCCGGCAGGCAGGCCAGCAGCAGCCAGGTCAGGCGCATGCGTGCGGGCTGCGAACGGCCGGCCAGCACACCCAGTACCAGGAAGAAGGCGAAGGCCGCCGAGCTGTGGCCGCTGGGGAAGCTGAAGGTGCTCAGGGGCTCGGCCAGCACCTCCGGCCGGGCGCGGGCGAACAGCTGCTTCAGGCCGCCATTGGCCAGTGCCGTGCACACCAGGGTGGCACCGGCGAACACCGCGTGGCGCCATTGCCGGGCGACCAATAGCAGCGAGGTGAGCAGGGCGCCGGCGAACAGCTGGGTGCGGAAATCGCCGAGGCGGGTGACCAGCACCATGAAGCTGTCGAGGGTGTCGTTGCGCTGCTCCTGCACCAGCGCCATCAGGCCCTGGTCGAAGTCGTGCAGGTAGGACCAGCCGAAGAACAGCCCCGCCAGCAGCGCCAGGCTGAGGCCGGCGGCCAGAGGCGTCGCCCAGCGCTTCTCGCGCAGGCTGCCCTGGAGGATCAGCGCCAGCATCGCCAGCACGGCGACCACCACCACACCGGCTTCCTTCCAGAACCCCTCCGGCAAGGGCAGGCGGAAGGCCGCGCCCGTGGCCCAGCCGGGCAGCAGGTAGGCCACCGACCAGCCGGCCGCAGCGAGCAGGCTCACGGCGATGAAGCGCGGCAGCGGCATGTCGAGCATGCCAGCGACCATGGGCAGCATCGGCCGCAGCGGGCCGATGTAGCGGCCCACCAGCAGGCTGGCGACGCCGTAGCGGTTGAAGTAGTTCTCCGCCCCGGCCAGCCATTCCGGGTGGTGGCGCAGGCCCGGCAGGCGGCGGATGTTCTGGTGGAAGCGCCGGCCCAGCCCATAGGAGATGGCATCCCCCAGCAGGCCGCCGAAGTAGCCCAGCAGCAGGGTTTCCCAAAGCCCCAGCGCGCCGCTGCCGGCCATCACGGCGACGGCGAACAGCAGCACGGTGCCGGGCACGATGATGCCGGCGATGGCCAGGCATTCGACGCAGGCGATGATGAAGATGGCCAGGCCCAGCCACTGCGGGTGGGCGCCGAGCCAGGTGGTGAGGGCGTCGAGCCATTCGCTCATGGGGTCGTTCCTTCGATCAGGTGATAGTGCTGCCCTTCGACCTGCCCACGGCGCAAAGGGTTGCGTGTGCAGTGCCGTGCATAGCCGGCGTCGACGAAGCGGTAGAGCAGGTGTTCGTCGCGGCCGTGGGGAATGCCCAGGCGGGTGGTCTGGATGATCTGAGTCGGTCGCTCGCCAACGTCTTCGACGAACAGCCGGGTGGGGTCGAAACGCTGCGCATCCCATTCCTTCACGCGCAGGCCCATGGCCTTGCACAGCAGGGTCTGGCCGGCGCAGAGGCGCTCGGGCGGGCGCGGGATGCCGTTGGCGTCGGGGTTGTTGAGCTGCATGGCGATCAGTGCCTCGGGGCCGCAGATCGCGTCCTGCCAGGGGTGGCCGGACTTGATCAGCACGGCGTTGCCGGGGCCCTGGGCGCTGAAGTTGAGCGAATCGCCGCCGCGTGCGTAGTACATATAGATGTGGCCGCCATCGAGGAACAGCGCCCGGCGCTTCTCGGTGTAGCCGAGGGAGGCGTGGCTGCCTTTCTCTGCGCAGTAATAGGCTTCGGTCTCGATGATGCGCGCCGACAGCCAGTGCTCGCCGACCCGGTGGCGGATGACCTTGCCGAGCAGTTCACGGGCCAGCAGTTGTGCGTCGCGGTCGAAGAAGGCATCGCCCAGGGCGCGGTCGTGCGGCCAGGGCAAACTTAGGGTGGGAACGGTGGGCATGGGCTGTCTTGGCTATCCGCAGCGGCTTAGGCTGGCGATTATACGTAAGCCTCGACGGCCGGCAGCTGAACGGCTGGATGGGAAACACCGAGAAAAACAATAAAGAGTCCTGCCATGTCCAGAACCGCTCGGGCCGACAGCGCCCACATCACGCCCAGCGCGCACTACACCGGTTATGTCTGGTACCGCCATCACCTGGCCGACCCGGCGTTCGCCACCTCCCTCGGGCGCTGGGTGCATGGCCTGCTCAGCCCCATCACCTGGGGCGCGCGGGTGGGCTTCGGCCTGGATATCGAGAACTTCCTGCTGCAACGCCACCTGATGATCGACGCCCGGCTCGACGCCGCCATCGCCAGTGGCACGACCCAGGTGGTGGAGATCGCCTGCGGGTTGTCGCCCCGGGGTCGGCGCTTCTGCGAGCGCTACCCGGAGCTGCGTTACCTGGAGGCCGACCTGCCGCCCATGGCCGCGCGCAAGCGCCTGCTGCTGCACGGCGAGGGCTGGCTCAACAGCCGCCACCAGGTGCGCGCCGTGGACATTCTCGCGGGTGAGGGCGGGCAGGGGCTGGATGCACTGTTCGCCGGGCTGGACCGCCACCGACCGGTAGTGGTGATCACCGAGGGGTTGGTCAACTACTTCGAGCTGCCGGTGATCGAGGGCTTCTGGCAGCGCCTGGCCGACCAGCTGCGTGCCTTCCCCTCGGCCACCTACCTCACCGACCTCTACCCGGACCTGCGCGAGCACCCGCGCTACCGCCAGGTGCGCTGGGGCGTCGACCTGGTCGGCCGCTTCACCCGCGGCAACTACCCGCTGCACTACCGCGACGGCGCGGCCATCATCGACGGCTTCAACCGTTGTGGTTTCCCCCGGGTGCAGGTGCTGGACCCGCAGGTGGATGGCGCCGACCTTGGCTTGAGCATGGGGCGGTGGCCCACCCTGGTCCGCGTCGTCGAGGCTTCCATATGAAAAGCGGCAAGCGGCAAGCCACAAGCCACAAGCCACAAGCCACAAGCCACAAGCCACAAGCCAGAAGCCAAAAGCCAAAAGCCAAAAGCCAAAAGCTTCAAGAGCATTCCTGGCTTCCAGCTTCCAGCTTCCAGCTTCCAGCTTCCAGCTTTCAGGCTGCTGCCGCCGCCATCTGCCAGGGGCCGACCTGGGCGGCGAGGGCGGCGCTGGCCTGGGCGTCGACATGGGTGAACACCAGCGACAGCGTGTCGCTCTGCCGGCGCAGGGGCAGCAGTTCCAGTGCTGGCAGGTCGCCGGCGCGCAGGCTCCAGCCCCGGGTGGGGAGGGTGGCTGGCAGGTCGCCGTGCAGCAGGCCGCCGAAGAAGCCCAGCTCGCTCACTTCCACGCTTAGCTCTCCCAGTTCCGGGTGGAACAGGCGGCCGTTGCGGTCGAGCGGGGCGAGGCGGGGTTCCTGGCGTTTCTCCAGGTTGCCGAGCATGCCCCGCGCCAGGCGCGCGGCACCGGGGGCCTGCTGCGGCAGCGGGTTGCCCTTGAAGAAGGGCACGTAGAGGCGCGAGCAGGCGTCGCGGCGTTCGAACTGGGCCAGGTGATCGCCGTTCTCGATCAGCGCGCAGTCGGCATCGTCGCAGGCGGCGGCGAACAGCGCGTGTTCCCAGGGCTGGGTGAAGTGGTCGTATTCGCCGGCCAGCACCAGGGTCGGGCAGCGCGGGTGCTGGGCGAAGCCGCCGAAATCCAGCAGGCGCCGGCTGTTCTGCCGGTAGCGCTCCTGCTCCACCGGCGACAGGCGCTGCAGCTGGCGCAGCATGGCCTTGCGGAAGCCCGGGGTGATGCCGGTGGCATCCAGGCGCAGCGGGTTGATCAGACCGATCAGCACGCCCTGGGCGAAGGCCGCGAGGTTGCCTTCGGCGAGCATCAGCAGGCCTTCCTCCAGCAACGCGCGGGCGCCGTCGCGGCCGAAGGCGGTGATGCCGGCCAGCAGCAGGCGCTCGCAGCGTTGCGGGTGGCGGCTGGCGAACAGCGCTGCCAGGGCCGAACCGTAGGAGAGGCCGATGGGCATTAGCGGCGGCAGCGCCAGTTCCTCGGCGAAGTCGGCGATCAGGTCGGCCAGTTGCTCCAGCCCCAGCTCGGGGGCCAGTTGCAGGTTGCCGCCCTGGCCGGGGAGGTCGAGAAGGATGACCGGGTGCTCGCCGAGCAGCTCCTCCACCTCGGCGGCGAAGGAGCGGAAGCTCTGGAAGGCGCCGCCGAGCATGAGCACCGGCGTTCGTGGGTCGTCTGCATGGTGGGACCAGGCCTGGTAATGCAGGCACCAGGGGCCGATGTGGAGCCTCTCGGGGGGGGAGGCGAGCAGGTCTGCGCTGTATCCGGTGCGATAGAGCATGGCGATTCTCCGGCGCTCGGGCGCCTTGTTGTTGTTCTCGCCGCGAGTCGGGGCGCGGGGCACGACCTCAAGGTAAACATCGGTGACGATTTTGTTTACCCAACCTTCGGGCGGCAAAAAGCCAGTATTTTTCCCCGGGTGTCACCGTATCCCCTGCAACCGCGGGGGCTGGCGCTTGCGGGTGGGAGGCTGGGAGGGCGCGGAACGGGCTGTTTACCATCCGCCCGGCGCCGCTGGGCGTGGCGGGGCGCGCGGGCTATAATCGCCCACTTTTCCCAACTGCCAGACCGCCGAGACCATGACCGAGTCCGTTCTCGATTACATGACCCGCCTGGGCCGCGCCGCGCGCGCCGCCTCGCGCGTGGCCGCCCGTGCCAGCACCGCGCAGAAGAACCGCGCCCTGCTGGCCGCCGCCGATGCCCTGGACGCCGCCCGTGGCGAGCTGTCCGCCGCCAATGAGCAGGACCTGGCCAACGGCCGGGCCAACGGTCTGGAGCCAGCCATGCTGGATCGCCTGGCGCTGACTCCGGCACGCATCGACGACATGATCGAGGGCCTGCGCCAGGTGGCCACCCTGCCGGACCCCATCGGCGAGATCCGCGACATGCGCTACCTGCCTTCGGGCATCCAGGTGGGCAAGATGCGCGTGCCCCTGGGCGTGATCGGCATCATCTACGAGTCGCGCCCGAACGTGACCATCGATGCGGCCAGCCTGTGCCTGAAGTCCGGCAACGCCACCATCCTGCGGGGCGGCTCCGAAGCCATCCATTCCAACCAGGCCATTGCCCTGTGCATCCAGAAGGGCCTGGCCGACGCCGGCCTGCCGGCCGAGCTGGTGCAGGTGGTCGAGACCACCGACCGCGCTGCCGTGGGCGCGCTGATCAGCATGCCGGAGTTCGTCGACGTCATCGTGCCGCGTGGCGGCAAGGGCCTGATCGAGCGCGTCAGTCGTGATGCCAAGGTGCCGGTGATCAAGCACCTGGACGGCATCTGCCACGTCTATATCGACATCGCCGCGGACCTGGACAAGGCGATTCGCGTCGCCGACAACGCCAAGACCCAGCGCTACGCACCCTGCAACACCATGGAAACGCTGCTGGTGCATGCCGGCATCGCCGAGCGCGTGCTGCCGCCGCTGGCCGCCATCTACCGCGACAAGCAGGTGGAGCTGCGTGGCGACGCCGCCACCCGCGCGCTGCTGGGCAGTGATGTGCTGGAGGCGACCGAGGAAGACTGGCGCACCGAATACAACGCACCGATCCTGTCGATCCGCATCGTCGCCGGGCTGGATGAGGCCATCGAGCACATCAACGCCTACGGCTCGCAGCACACCGACGCGATCATCACCGAGAACTTCAGCGACGCCCGTCGTTTCCTCACCGAAGTGGATTCCGCCTCGGTGATGGTCAACGCCTCGACGCGCTTCGCCGATGGGTTCGAGTACGGCCTGGGCGCGGAGATCGGTATTTCCACCGACAAGCTGCACGCCCGTGGCCCGGTCGGCCTGGAAGGCCTGACCAGCGAGAAGTACGTGGTCTTCGGTGACGGTCACGTGCGCACCTGATGGGCAAACGCATCGGTCTGTTCGGCGGTACCTTCGATCCTGTGCACATCGGCCACTTGCGTGGTGCGCTGGAGGTCGCCGAGCTGATGGGGTTCGACGAGTTGCGTCTGATCCCCAGCGCCAGGCCGCCGCACCGCGAGACGCCGCAGGTTTCTGCGACCGATCGCCTGGAAATGGTCCAGCGTGCGGTGGCCGACCTGCCGCCGTTGCGGGTGGATGACCGCGAACTGAAGCGCGACCGGCCGTCCTGGACCATCGATACCCTGGAGTCCGTGCAGGCCGAGCTGGGCACGGACGACTCGCTTTACCTGCTGCTGGGCTGGGACGCCTTCTGCGGCCTGCCGAGCTGGCACCGCTGGGAGGAGCTGCTGGAGCACTGCCACATCCTGGTGTTGCAGCGGCCGGATGCCGACAGCGAACCACCGGAAGCACTGCGCGACCTGCTGGCGGCGCGCAGTGTCGCCGACCCCCTGGCCCTGGCCGGGCGCGGTGGGCAGATTTCCTTTGTATGGCAGGCACCGCTGGCGGTGTCCGCCACGCAGATCCGCCAATTGCTGGCCACCGGGCGTTCGGTACGATTCCTCGTCCCCGATGCGGTGCTGGCCTATATCCATGAGCACGGCCTGTACCGTGCGACGAGCTGAATGATCGAGGTAGTTGAACCGATGCAAAACGAAGAACTGGTCAAGGTCGCTCTTGCGGCCCTGGAAGACATGAAGGCCCAGGACATCACCACCATCGATGTACGCGGCAAGACCAGCGTCACCGATTTCATGGTGATCGCCAGCGGTACCTCCAGCCGCCACGTCAAGTCGATCGCCGACAACGTGCTGGAGAAGGTCAAGGAACAAGGCGTGCGCCCCCTGGGCAGCGAAGGCCTGGACAGCGGCGAATGGGCCCTGCTGGACCTGGGCGATGTGGTCGTCCACGTGATGCAGGTCGCCACCCGCCAGTTCTATGACCTCGAGCGCCTGTGGCAGGGTGCCGAGCAGAGCCGCGCCCAGCATCCCCAGGAATAACGGAGCGTCGCCTTGCGTCTGCGTCTGATCGCCGTTGGCTCGCGCATGCCCCGCTGGGTGGAGGAGGGTTGGCACGAGTACGCCAAGCGCCTGCCGTCCGAACTCGCCCTCGAACTGGTGGAGATCCCCCTGACCACGCGCGGCAAGAACGCCGACGTGGCGCGGATGATCCGCCAGGAAGGCGAGGCGATGCTGGCCAAGGTGCAACCCGGGGAACGCATCGTCACCCTGGAAGTCGAAGGCCGCGCCTGGAGCACCGAGCAACTGGCGGTGGAACTGGACCGCTGGCGTCTCGACTCGCGCACCGTGAACCTTATGGTCGGTGGCCCGGAAGGGCTGGCCCCCGAGGTTTGCGCGCGCAGTGAGCAACGCTGGTCGTTGTCGCCGTTGACCCTGCCGCACCCGCTGGTGCGGATTCTGGTCGGCGAGCAGATCTACCGTGCCTGGACCGTGCTGTCCGGCCACCCCTATCACAAGTAAGCCGTACCGATGCCGCAGCCGATCCGCCTGAAAGACCACGAGAAGGATGCCCGCCTGGTGCGGCGTCGCGTCGTCGTCGGCGCTTTGGTGGTGCTGCTGCTGACCTGCGTGCTGATCGCCCGCCTTTATTACCTGCAGGTGATCCAGTACGAGTACCACTCGACGCTGTCCGAGAACAACCGCGTCCACGTCCAGCCGATCCCGCCGACCCGTGGCCTGATCTATGACCGCAATGGCCTGATCATCGCCGACAACCGGCCGAGCTTCAGCCTCACGGTGACCCGCGAGCGCGCCGGCGACTGGGAGCAGACCCTGGACGTGATAGTCGAGGCGCTGCAGCTGAGCGCCGATGACCGGGCGCTGTTCGAGAAGCGCATGAAGCAGGGCCGTCGTCCCTTCGAGCCAGTGCCCATCCTCTTCGAACTCTCGGAGGAGCAGATCGCCCGCGTGGCGGTGAACCAGTTCCGCCTGCCGGGCGTGGAGGTGGTGGCGCAGCTGGTGCGGCACTACCCCCAGGGGGCGCACTTCGCCCATTCGGTGGGCTACGTCGGGCGCATCAACGAGAAGGAGCTCAAGGAGCTCGACCCGATCAACTACAGCGGCACCCACCATATCGGCAAGACCGGCATCGAGCGCTTCTACGAAGACACGCTGCACGGCGAGGTGGGTTACGAGGAAGTCGAGACCAACGCCCGTGGCCGCGTGCTGCGGGTGCTCAAGCGTACCGACCCGAAGCCGGGCAAGGACCTGGTGCTGACCATCGACACGCACCTGCAGGAGGCGGCCGAGGCGGCCCTGGCCGGGCGTCGCGGTGCCATCGTGGCGATCGAGCCCTCCAGCGGCGACGTGCTGGCGATGGTCAGCCAGCCGAGCTTCGATCCCAACCCCTTCGTCACCGGCATCAGCTTCAAGCAGTACGCCGAGCTGCGCGACTCCATCGACCGGCCGCTGTACAACCGCGTGTTGCGCGGCCTTTACCCGCCGGGTTCGACGGTGAAGCCGATGGTGGCCGTTTCGGGGCTGGACGCTGGTGTGGTCACCCCGGATTCCCGGGTGTTCGACCCCGGCTTCTACCAGTTGCCCAACTACGACCACAAGTACCGCAACTGGAACCGCAGCGGCGACGGCTGGGTGAACCTGGAGACCGCGATCATGCGGTCCAACGACACCTACTTCTACGACCTCGCCCACAAGATGGGCATCGATCGCCTGCACACCTACATGAGCCGCTTCGGCTTCGGCCAGAAGGTCGCCCTGGACATGTTCGAGGAAACCACCGGGCTGATGCCGTCCCGTGACTGGAAGCGTGCCCGCTACCGCCAGGCCTGGTACCCGGGCGAGACGCTGATCCTCGGCATCGGTCAGGGCTACATGCAGGCCACGCCGCTGCAGCTGGCCCAGGCCACCTCGCTGATGGCCAACCGCGGCAAGTGGATCCGCCCGCACCTGGCCAAGACCATCGAAGGCAAGCCGCCGGAAGACCCGAACCCGATGCCGGACATCGCGCTGCGCGACCCGAAGTTCTGGGACTACGGCCGCATTGGCATGGAGCAGGTGGTGCACGGCGCCCGCGGTACCGCGCGCAAGGTTGGCGATGCATCGGTGTACCGCATCGCCGGCAAGTCCGGTACCGCACAGGTGGTGGCGATCAAGCAGGGCGAGAAGTACGACCGCTCCAAGCTGCAGGAGCGCCACCGCGACCACGCGCTGTTCATCGGCTTCGCCCCGGCGGACAACCCGAAGATCGCCGTGGCGGTGATGGTGGAGAACGGCGAATCCGGCTCCGGCGTCGCCGCACCCGTGGTGAAGCAGGTGATGGATGCCTGGCTGCTGGGCCCCGATGGCCAGTTGAAACCCGAGTTCCAGCCACCGCAGGCGCCCCTCACCGCCGAGAAGAGCCCGAGCCGATGAACAGCAACTTCGACCGCACCCTGTCCAACGAGGACGTGATGCGCCGCCGCGCGAGCCTGCTGCAGCGCCTGCACATCGACGGCCAGTTGCTCCTGCTGCTGCTGCTCCTGGCTGCCGGCAGCCTGTTCGTCCTTTATTCGGCCAGCGGCAAGCACTGGGACCTGCTGATGAAGCAGACCTCGTCCTTCGGCCTCGGCCTGGTGGCGATGGTGGTGATCGCCCAGTTCGAACCGCGCTTCCTCGCCCGCTGGGTGCCCCTGGGCTACGTCGGCGGCGTGTCGCTGCTGATAGTGGTGGACATCATGGGCCACAACGCCATGGGCGCGACACGCTGGATCAACATCCCCGGGGTGATCCGCTTCCAGCCCGCCGAGTTCATGAAGATCCTGATGCCGGCGACCATCGCCTGGTACCTGTCCAAACGCACCTTGCCACCCAAGCTCAAGCACGTGGTGGTGAGCCTGGCGCTGATCGTCGTGCCCTTCATCCTGGTGGTGCGCCAGCCGGACCTCGGCACCGCGCTGCTGATCCTCGCCTCGGGCGCCTTCGTGCTGTTCATGGCCGGGCTGCAGTGGCGCTGGATACTCGGCGCGGTCACGGCGGTGGTGCCGATCGCGGTGGGGATGTGGTTCTTCGTCATGCACGACTACCAGAAACAGCGCGTGCTGACCTTCCTCGACCCGGAGAGCGACCCGCTCGGCACCGGCTGGAACATCATCCAGTCGAAGGCGGCGATCGGTTCGGGCGGGGTGTTCGGCAAGGGCTGGCTGCTGGGCACCCAGTCGCACCTGGATTTTTTGCCCGAAAGCCACACGGACTTTATCATTGCCGTCCTCGGCGAAGAGTTCGGCCTGGTCGGCGTGTGCATCCTGCTGCTGGTCTACATGCTGCTGATCGGTCGCGGCCTGGTCATCACCGCCCAGGCGCAGACCCTGTTCGGCAAGCTGCTGGCGGGCAGCCTGACCATGACCTTCTTCGTTTATGTGTTCGTCAACATCGGCATGGTCAGTGGCCTGCTGCCGGTGGTTGGAGTGCCTCTTCCCTTCATCAGCTACGGCGGAACTTCGCTGGTTACGCTGCTGTCAGGGTTTGGGGTTTTGATGGCCATCCATACCCATCGCAAGTGGATCGCCCAGGTTTGATACGAGTGAATAATTTGAAAATACTGCGCAACTGGATGATGCGAGGGGCCCTGGGAGTGGGCTTCTGCGGCGTGCTGGGTGCAGCCGCCCCCGCATTGGCGGGCGACTATGAAGGAAGCCCCCAGGTCGCCGAGTTCGTTGCGGAGATGACCCGCGACTATGGTTTCGCCGGGGAGCAACTGGTCAGCCTGTTCCGCGAGGTCGAGCGCAAGCAGGCGATCCTCGATGCCATCTCGCGGCCGGCCGAACGGGTCAAGCCGTGGAAGGAATACCGGCCGATCTTCATCACCGATGCCCGCATCCAGAAAGGCGTGGATTTCTGGAACAAGCACGCCGACGCCCTGGCCCGCGCCGAGAAAGAGTACGGCGTGCCCGCCCAGGTGATAGTCGCCATCATTGGCGTCGAGACCTTCTATGGCGGCAACACCGGCAGCTACCGGGTGATCGATGCGCTCTCCACCCTGGGCTTCGACTACCCGCCGCGCGCCGACTTCTTCCGCAAGCAACTCAAGGAATTCCTCCTGCTGGCGCGTGAAGAGCAGGTCGACCCGCTCACCCTGAAAGGTTCCTACGCCGGCGCCATGGGCCTGCCGCAGTTCATGCCGGGCAGCTTCCGCGCCTACGCGGTGGACTTCGACGGTGACGGCCACATCGATATCTGGAACAACCCGGTGGATGCCATCGGCAGCGTGGCCAGCTACTTCAAGCGCCATGGCTGGGTGGCCGGCGAGCCGGTGGTGAGCCGCGCCCAGGTGCGTGGCGAGAATGCCGAGCAGGGCCTCACCGAAGGCCTGGACCCGGTGAAGAATGTCGGCGAACTGCGTGCCCTGGGCTGGGCAAGCGGTGACGCCTTGCGCGATGATCTCGCCGTCACGGCCTTCCGGCTGGATGGCGTCGACGGCATGGAGTATTGGATGGGCCTGCCCAACTTCTACGTGATCACCCGCTACAATCGCAGCGTGATGTATTCCATGGCGGTGCATCAGCTTTCAGAATCCTTGGTCAATGCACGGGGCGGGCGTTAACAGATGCAGCCAATGCCTATAAGAATCGCTGCTTACGGTGTCCTGGCGCTGATGCTCGCCAGTTGCTCCAGCAGCCGTACCCCGCAGCCGGTACAGCAGGGCGGAAATATTTCCGGCCCCGGCGACTATTCGCGCCCTCACCGTGACGGCGCCCCCTGGTGGGACGTGGACGTCTCGCGGATTCCCGATGCCGTGCCCATGCCGCACTACGGCTCGTACAAGGCCAACCCCTATACGGTGCTCGGCAAGACCTACTACCCGATGAGCGATGCGCGCCGCTACCAGGCCACCGGCACCGCCTCCTGGTACGGCACCAAGTTCCACGGCCAGGCCACCGCCAACGGCGAGGCCTATGACCTCTACGGCATGACCGCCGCGCACAAGACCCTGCCGCTGCCGAGCTACGTCAAGGTGACCAACCTGGACAACGGCCGCACCGTGATCCTGCGGGTCAACGACCGTGGCCCGTTCTACTCCGACCGCATCATCGACCTGTCCTTCGCTGCCGCGAAGAAGCTCGGCTATGCCGAGAGCGGCACCGCGCGGGTCAAGGTGGAAGGCATCGACCCCAACGAGTGGTGGGCCGCCCAGGGCCGCCCGGTGCCCATGGTGCTGGCACAGCCGCAGCAGGTGGCCAAGGCGCAGCCGGCGCCGAGCGTCGCACAGGTCGCTTCCGCACCCGTGGAGCAGTACACGCCGCCGCCCGCACAGCACGCAGCCGCCGTGCTGCCCGTGCAGATCGACGCAAAAAAAAACGGTTCACTCGGAGCATCTGGCCTGTATCTCCAGGTGGGCGCCTTCGCCAATCCGGACGCTGCGGAGCTCCTCAAGGACAAGCTGAGCGGGATGGTGAGTGCCCCGGTATTCATCAGCTCGGTCGTGCGCAATCAGCAGATCCTGCACCGGGTACGCCTGGGGCCGATCGACACGCAGGGTGAAGCACAGCAATTGCAGGACAGCGTACGCCTGGCCAACCTCGGCCAGCCGACCCTGGTGAAGCCGGACTGACGGCTTCGTTCTTTGCCCGCAAGGGCCTGTTAGACCATTAGCAACTTCAGAGAGACGGATGAACATCATCAGCTTTGCGAAACGCCTTCTACTGCCAGCAGCCCTGCTCATCGCCGCGCCGGTCGCCCTGGCCGCCGAGCAGATCGTCCCATCGCCGCCGCAACTGGCTGCCAAGGCCTATGTGCTGATGGATGCCGCCAGTGGCCAGGTCCTGGTCGAGAACAACGGTGACGAGCGCCTGCCGCCCGCCAGCCTGACCAAGCTGATGACCGCGTACATCGCCACCCTGGAGATCCGCAAGGGTCAGATCGGCGAGAACGACCCGGTGACCATCAGCGAGCACGCATGGCGCACCGGCGGTTCGCGCATGTTCGTGCAGGTGAACACCCAGGTGTCGCTGAGCGACCTGCTGCACGGCATCATCATCCAATCCGGCAACGACGCCAGCGTCGCGGTGGCCGAGCACATTGCCGGCAGCGAAGACGCCTTCGCCGACATGATGAACACCACCGCCGAGAAACTCGGCATGGTCGGCAGCCACTTCATGAACGCCACCGGCCTGCCCAACCCGGAGCACTACTCCACCGCGCACGACATGGCCCGCCTGGCCCGCGCGATCATCTACGAGGATCCGGCGCACTACGCCATCTACTCGCAGAAGGAGTTCTTCTGGAACAACATCAAGCAGCCCAACCGCAACCTGCTGCTGTGGCGCGACAAGACCGTCGACGGCCTGAAGACCGGCCACACCGAGGAAGCCGGCTTCTGCCTGGTGGCCTCTGCCGTGCGTGACAACCAGCGTCTGATCGCCGTGGTGTTCGGCACCAACAGCGAGCAGGCCCGCGCCGCCGAGACCCAGAAGCTGCTGACCTACGGTTTCCGCTTCTTCGAGACCAAGACCTTCTATCAGAAGGGTGCCGAGCTGGCGAAAGCCCAGGTATGGAAGGGCGCTTCCCGCGAAGTGAAGGCCGGCCTGGCCAGCGACCTGACCATGACCCTGCCGAAAGGCCAGCTGCAGAAGCTGCAGGCTGCCATGACCCTGTCCCCGCAGCTGGTCGCGCCCATCAAGCAGGGCGATGTGATCGGCAAGGTCGAGGTCAAGCTGGACGACAAGGTGGTGCACAGCGCCGACCTGGTCGCCCTGGAGGCCGTCGAGGAAGGTGGCTTCTTCCGCCGCGTGTGGGATAGCATCCGCCTGTTCTTCTACGGCCTGTTCAACTAAGCCGTACCCACCGACCTACTGAGCCGACGCCCCGCCCCCCATCCGGGTGGCGGGGCGTCCGCATCGCGGGCCACGAGTCCGCCGCCGCCATGACCGACGAAACCGACGTACAACCCCCGAAAATCGAATTCCCCTGCGAGCGCTACCCGATCAAGGTGATCGGCGATGCCGGCGAGGGCTTCTCCGACCTGGTCATCGAGATCATCCAGCGCCATGCGCCGGACCTCGACGTCACCACCCTGGTGGCGCGTGACAGCCGCAATGGCCGCTTCCTCTCCGTGCAGGTGCTGATCACCGCCACGGGCGTGGACCAGCTCCAGGCCATCCACAGCGACCTCCGGGCCACCGGCCGTGTGCACATGGTGCTCTAGTGGCACCTGAACTCATCGTGCGTCATCTGGGGTTGGCGGAGTACCTGCCGACCCTGGAGGCGATGCGTCGCCTGACCGCTGAGCGCGACGACAGCACCCCCGACGAAATCTGGCTGCTGCAGCACCCCCGCGTCTTCACCCAGGGGCAGGCCGGCAAGGCCGAGCACCTGCTGGCACCCGGGGATATCCCGGTGGTCCAGGTGGATCGCGGTGGCCAGGTCACCTACCACGGCCCCGGCCAGCTGGTGGGCTACCTGATGCTCGACCTGCGCCGCCTGGGACTGGGCGTGCGCGAACTGGTCACGGCGATGGAGCAGAGCCTGGTCGATGTGCTGGCCGGATACGGTATCGAGGCCGCGCCCAAGGCGGACGCGCCCGGCGTTTATGTCGCGGGCGACAAGATCGCCTCGCTGGGGCTGCGGGTCAGCCGTGGATGCTCCTTCCATGGCCTGGCACTGAACGTGGACATGGACATGTCGCCCTTCCAGCGCATCAACCCCTGCGGCTACGCCGGGCTGAAGATGGTGCAGCTCCGCGAGCTGCTCGACTCGCCGCCGTCGTTCGACGAGGTGGCGCAGCGGCTGGAACGCGTCCTGCGCGACCGGCTCTACCCGCGCTAAGCGGGCACAAAAAAGGCGCCTTGAGGGCGCCTTTTTTCTAGAACCTGATTTCCCTTGGTTGCACTGTGCCCCGGTTTCCCGGGGCATCGTGCCGTGTCCGCTCAGCCCAGGTTGAGGGCGGGGATCAGGTTGGTGTCGAGGGGCTGGCCCGGTACCGGAACCGGTGCGGCGAGGCCCAGGTTGTTCTTCTCGAACACCCGGTCGGCGCGGTAGCTGGAACGCACCAGCGGGCCGGCAGCGACTTCCATGAAACCTTTCTCCAGGCCGATGTCGCGGAAGCGGTTGAACTCTTCCGGGCTGACCCAGCGCTGCACCTTCAGGTGGTTGCGGGTGGGTTGCAGGTACTGGCCGAGGGTGAGGATGTCGACGCCGATGGCGCGCATGTCATCCATGGCTTCGAGCACTTCTTCGTCGGTCTCGCCCAGGCCCAGCATCAGGCTGGTCTTGGTCAGCAGGCTGGGGCGATGGCGCTTGGCATGCTCCAGCACGCGCAGGGTCTTCTCGTAGCCGGCGCGGGGGTCGCGCACTTCGTAGGTCAGGCGCTTCACCGTCTCGACGTTCTGCGCGAACACTTCGAGGCCGGAGTCCGCCACACGCTCGATGGCTTGCAGGTCACCGTTGAAGTCGGGGGTGAGGGCTTCCACCACTACGTTCGGGGTGCGCTCCTTGATGGCGCGCACGCAGGCCGCGTAGTGGGCCGCGCCGCCGTCGTCGAGGTCGTCGCGGTCGACGGAGGTCAGCACGATGTAGCGCAGCGCCATCAGCTCCACCGACTTGGCGGTGTTCTGCGGCTCTTCCTTGTCCAGCCAGCCGTTGGGGTTGCCGGTGTCCACGGCGCAGAAGCGGCAGGCGCGGGTGCACACCGAACCCATCAGCATGATGGTGGCGGTGCCGTTGGACCAGCACTCGCCCATGTTCGGGCAGTGGGATTCCTGGCACACGGTACTCAGGCGGTGTTCGCCGACATTGCGCTTGACCGCGTCGAAGCGGCTGCCACCGGGCGCCTTGACCCGCAGCCACTTGGGCTTGGGTTCGAATACCTGCGGCTCGGCCGAAGGGCGGCGCTTCTGGCCATCCTTGATCGCGGTGATGCCCTCGGCATTACGGAATTTTTCGCCACTGGCGACGGGTTTTGGCGAGGCTGTGTCGGACATCTGAACTGGCTCCGCTAGAGGCTCAGCTGGCTGCCACGGGGGCAAAAAAAGGGGGTGGCGCAGTTTATCACAAAGGTGGATACAGACTGGCAGCCACCTGGAGACAAATGACCAGGCGGTCAGCCCTTGCCGCCGGCCTTCCCGCAGGAGGGTCCGGTGGCCGGGCGAAGGCGGGGCTCAGCGTACCTTGCGCAGTTCGCCGAGCAGTTCCTGGTTGGGGTAGCCATCGGCTGGCCAGCCCAGGCGCTGCTGGTAACCACGGATCGCCTTGCGGGTGTTGGCACCGATGATGCCGTCGGCGGTGCCCGGGCTGTAGCCGTTGCTGGCCAGGGCTTCCTGCAGCTCGATGCGCTCGGTGCGGCTCAGGGGCTTGTCACCCTTGGGCCAGGTGCCGGCGATCAGCCCCTGGCCGTCGAAGCGCTGGGACAGCAGGCCGATGGCCAGGGCGTAGGACGAGGAGTTGTTGTACTTGAGGATGGCGCGGAAGTTGTCCAGCACCAGGAAGGCCGGGCCGCGATAACCGGCCGGCAGCAGCAGGTAGCCCCGTTCCTGCGCCAGCGAAGCGGGCAGGGGAGACTTGACCCCGAGGGCCTGCCACTCGGCCACCGTCTTGCGGATCTCGGTGTCGGCCTGGGCGTAGTCGAAGCCGGCGGGCAGGCGCACTTCGGCGCCCCAGGGCTTGCCCTTCTGCCAGCCGGAGGCCTGCAGGTAGTGGGCGGTGGAGGCCAGGGCGTCGGCGGTGGAGTTCCAGATGTCGCGGCGACCGTCACCGTCGAAGTCCACGGCGTGGGTGTTGTAGGTGGTGGGGATGAACTGGGTCTGCCCCATGGCGCCGGCCCAGGAGCCGCGCATGCCGCCGGGCTTGATGTCGCCGTGCTGGATGATCTGCAGGGCGGCGATCAGCTGGGCGTGGGCGAAGGCCGGGCGGCGGCCTTCGTAGGCCAGGGTGGCGAGGGAGCGGATCACCGACTTGTCGCCCATGAACTGGCCGAAGCTGCTTTCCATGCCCCAGACGGCGACCAGGGTCTGGCGGTCGACGGCGTAGCGTTGCTCGATGGCGTCCAGTATCCGCGCGTGTTCCGCCAGCAGGGCCTGGCCCTTGCGGACGCGGTAGGGCGACATGGCGCCTTCGAGGTACTCCCAGACCGGGCGGGTGAACTCGGGCTGGCTCTGGTCGGCCTTGACCACGGCAGGGTCCGGTTCGACGCCCTGGAAGGCCTGGTCGAAAATGGTGGCGCGGATGCCGGCCGCCAGCGCTTCCTGGCGGAAACGGTCACGCCATTGCTCGAAGGTTTCGTCGGGCAGGACGTCAGGCGCGAGCTGCTGCACGGTGGTTTGTGCGGAGGGGGAGGCGGGCTGGACGGGCGCGCTGGCCAGGGGGGCGGCGTTGCTCGGGGTGTCGGCGCAGGCGCTGAGGACTGCGAGGGTGGTAGCCACTGCCAGGCTGCGGAGGATCAGGCCGGGTACGGGGGCGAGGAGCATGGGGCGGTCTCGACAGCTGTAAAAACAAGCCGCGACCTTAACACGGATGGCCCTTTTCAGGCGGCCAGAAGCGAAGAAGCCTCCCAGTTACGGGAGGCTTCGCGGCGGTAGCTGCCTTTGCCTTTTGCCGGCTGTTCCTGGCGGCTGCGGAACAGGGGCTGGGCGATGATGCTTTTCGCCTTGTTGGGTTTCTTGCGCTGCTTGGCCATGGCCGGATCTCCACTGGGCGCCTGCGGGGTTGCAGGCGCGCGCATCTTGCGCCCGAGTGCGGGCGATGTCCAGTGTCAGGCGGCGGGGATGGGCAGGCGCTGGCCGGCGAGGCTGAGCGCGAGGTGCGCGAGGCCGATCCAGGGGTCGCCTGCGGCCTGGCCCTTGATCTGCGCGTCGATGCGCTGGGCGTCGCTGAGCAACTGGTTCCAGCGCGAGGCAGGGTGGCGTTGCAAAGCGCGGCTGACCAGCGGGCGGCGTTTGTCCCAGACCGGCGGGCGGGCGGAGGCGAAGGCCTTTTCCAGCGGCACGCCCTGGCTGTATTGCTGGGCGATGCCGGCCAGCTGGCGCAGCTCGCGGGCCAGGGCCCAGAGGATCACCGGGGTTTCCACGCCCTCGCCACGCAGGCCTTCGAGGGTGCGCAGGGTGTGGGCGGCTTCGCCATTGAGTGCGGCATCGATCAGCCCGAAGACGTCGAAGCGGGCGCTGTCGGCAACGGCGGCCTGCACGGTGGCAGCGTCGATCTGGCCGCCTTCGGCGAGCAGCTTGAGTTTTTCGATTTCCTGGGCGGCGGCCAGCAGGTTGCCTTCCACGCGGGCGGCGATCAGGTCCACCGCTTCCTGGTTGGCGGCGAGGCCGGCCTGGGCCAGGCGCTGGCGTATCCATTGCGGCAGCTGGTGGGCGTCCACCGGCCAGATCTGCAGGAACTGGGCATTGGGGCCGTCGATCAGCGCCTTGGCCCATTTGGTCTTCTGGGTGCTGCCGTCCAGCTTGGGCAGGCTCACCAGCAGCAGGGTGTCTTCCGGCGGGCGCGAGAGGTATTCGAGCAGGGCGGCGGCGCCCTTGTCCCCGGGCTTGCCGTTGGGGATGCGCAGCTCGAGCAGGCGCCTGTCGGCGAACAGCGAGAGGCTGGCACCGGCCTCGTGCAGTTGGCCCCAGTCGAAGCTGGTCTCGACGTTGAAGACCTGGCGCTCGTTGAAGTCGCGCTCGCGGCAGGCCATGCGGATGGCGTCGCAGGCTTCCTGGCACAGCAGCGGCTCGTCGCCACTGACGACGTAGACAGGGGCGAGGGTGCCTTGCAGGTGCTTGCTGAGTTGGGCGGCGTTGAGCTTCATGGGCGGGAAATGACCGGGGCCGCAGTAGCGGCCCCGTGCACCTTACTGGATGGGCAGTTGCAGCGGAGACTGCTGCGGCTTGGCCTCGTCGGCGCGACGCTCGGCTTCCAGGGCTTCGGCTTCCGCCTTGGCCTTGGCTTCGGCTTCGGCCTGCAGCTGGTCCAGACGCTCGGGGGTGATCAGCTGCAGGCGCATGGCCAGCTGCTGCACCACTTCGCGGCGCATTTCCTCACGCAGCTGGCTGGATTCCTGGGAGGAACCGATCAGGTTGTTGCTGTCGTGGGTGTAATAGCGCTGCACGTCCATGCGGTCGCTGAGCAGCAGCAGGTCGTTGTTGCCGCGGATCTCGTAGTCGACGGTGTAGCTCATCTCGTACTCGGCGCTGCGCGCGGAGCCGGTGTAGGTGGCGGTACGCTGGTCTTCCTTCTCGCGGGCAAGGACCAGGGTGTAGGGCGCGCCGGCGTGGACGTTGACGTTGCTCTTCTCCAGCAGCTCGCGCACCTGCTTGACGGTCTCGCCGTAGCTGTTGCGGCCAGTGACGTCGATTTCCTTCAGGGCGAACCGGGTGTCGCCGGTGCCGCGCAGTTGAAAGCCGCAGGCACTGAGCATCACGGCCAGACCCACGACCAGCAGATTCCGTTTCTTCATCTTTGTTTTCCCCTTGGCGAACGTACCGGGGCCGCGCTCCACACGCGGCCCCGGGCTCAATCAGTTGGCGACTATGTTGACCAGCTTGCCCGGCACCACGATGACCTTGCGGATCGTCAGGCCCTCGGTGAAGCGCAGCACGTTCTCGTTTTCCCGCGCGGTGGCCTCGACGGCCTCGCGGCTGGCGTCGGCCGGCACTTCGATCTGGCCGCGCAGCTTGCCGTTGACCTGGACCACCAGTTGCAGGGTGTCCTGCACCAGGGCACTTTCGTCGACCTTCGGCCAGGTGGCATCGATGATCGCGTCGGCGTGGCCCAGTTCGCGCCACAGCTCATGGCTGATGTGCGGGGTGATGGGGGCCAGCAGCAGGGCGACGGTTTCCAGGCCTTCCTGCAGCAGGGCGCGGTCCTGGGCGGTTTCCTGGGCGGCTTTCTCCAGCACGTTCATCAGGGTCATCACGGCGGCGATGGCGGTGTTGAACTTGTGGTGCTGGCCGACATCCTGGCTGGCCTGCTTGATGGCCAGGTGAATGGCACGGCGTACTTCTTTCTGCGCATCGCTCAGGGCGGCGGCGTCGAGGCTGCCCGGCAGGCCTGCATTGACGTGGGCCTGGCCCAGGCGCCAGACGCGGCGCAGGAAGCGGCTCGCACCTTCCACACCGGAGTCGGACCATTCCAGGCTCATGTCCGGCGGCGAGGCGAACATCATGAACAGGCGGCAGGTGTCGGCACCGTAGGCGTCGATCATGGCTTGCGGGTCCACGCCGTTGTTCTTCGACTTGGACATCTTCTCGGTGCCGCCGATTTCCACCGGCAGGCCGTCGGTCTTCAGGCGGGCGCCGATGACCTTGGCCTTCGCGTCACGCTCGACTTCGACGTCGGCCGGGTTGAACCAGTCCTTGCCGCCGTTCTCGGTGGTGCGGTAGTAGGTGTCGGCGATCACCATGCCCTGGGTGAGCAGGTTCTTGAACGGCTCGTTGGAGCTGACCAGGCCTTCGTCACGCATCAGCTTGTGGAAGAAGCGCGCGTAGAGCAGGTGCAGGATGGCGTGTTCGATACCGCCGATGTACTGGTCCACGGGCAGCCAGTGGTTGGCGGCGGCCGGGTCGACCATGCCCTTGTCGTAATGGGGCGAGGCGTAGCGGGCGAAGTACCAGGAGCTTTCCACGAAGGTGTCCATGGTGTCGGTTTCGCGCTTGGCCGCAGTGCCGCATTTCGGGCAGCTGCACTCATAGAACTCGGGCATCTTGGCCAGCGGCGAACCGGCGCCGTCCGGCACCACGTCCTCGGGCAGGACGACGGGCAGCTGGTCCTCGGGGACCGGCACGTCGCCGCAGCTCGGGCAGTGGATGATCGGGATCGGGCAGCCCCAGTAGCGCTGGCGGCTGATGCCCCAGTCGCGTAGGCGGAACTGGGTGCGCGCCTGGCCGAGGGATTTCTTCTGCAGGGCCACTTCGATGGCGTCGAAGGCACCGGGGAAGTCCAGGCCGTCGAACTCGCCGGAGTTGATCAGCTGGCCATGCTCGCCATAGGCGGGCTGCCACGGGACCGGGGTTTCGTCGCCCGCGCTGGTGCGCACCACGGCTTTCACCGGCAGGGCGTACTTGGCTGCGAACTCGAAGTCGCGCTCGTCGTGGGCGGGCACGGCCATCACCGCGCCTTCGCCGTAGTTCATCAGGACGTAGTTGGCGACCCACACCGGCAGCTTCTCGCCGGTCAGCGGGTGCTCGACGAACAGGCCGGTCGGCAGGCCTTTCTTTTCCTGGGTGGCGATGTCGGCTTCGGCGACGCCGCCACGCTTGCATTCATCGATGAAGGCCTGCAGTTCGGCGGCCTTGTCGGCCGGCAGCTTCTGCAGGGCGATGGCGGCCAGCGGGTGCTCGGCGGCCACGGCCACGTAGGTGGCGCCCATCAGGGTGTCCGGGCGGGTGGTGAAGACCTTCATCACGCCGGCCTGGCCGATGCTGGCCGCGTCGTAGGGGAAGCTCACTTCCATGCCGCGGGACTTGCCGATCCAGTTGCGCTGCATGGTCTTGACCTGCTCGGGCCAGCCATCCAGGTCGTCCAGGCTGCTCAGCAGCTCATCGGCGTAGGCGGTGATCTTGAAGTAGTACATCGGGATTTCGCGCTTCTCGATCAGCGCGCCCGAACGCCAGCCACGGCCGTCGATGACCTGCTCGTTGGCCAGTACGGTCTGGTCCACCGGGTCCCAGTTGACGGTACCGTTCTTGCGGTAGATGACACCTTTCTCGAACAGGCGGGTGAACAGCCACTGTTCCCAGCGGTAGTAATCCGGCTTGCAGGTGGTGACTTCGCGGGACCAGTCGATCGCCAGGCCCAGGCTTTTCAGCTGGGTCTTCATGTAGTCGATGTTTTCGTAGGTCCACTTGGCAGGGGCGACGTTGTTCTTCATCGCGGCGTTTTCCGCCGGCATGCCGAAGGCGTCCCAACCCATGGGCTGCAGGACGTTCTTGCCCTGCATGCGCTGGTAGCGGGCGATCACGTCGCCGATGGTGTAGTTGCGCACGTGCCCCATGTGTAGCTTGCCGCTCGGGTAGGGGAACATCGACAGGCAATAGAAGGTGTCCTTGCCGGGCTGTTCGCTGACTACAAAGGATTTCTGCGAATCCCAGTGGGATTGCGCGGCGGCTTCGATTTCGCGGGGCTGGTAGTTTTCGTGCATGGCTACTTGCGCTGAGAAATGGGCATTCAGATCCGCTGCTGTCCCGGATTCGGTAGGCCTGATCTGAAAAGGAAATTCGAGCGCCGTAGCATACATGACCCCCCTCTGCTGAGGGAAACCCTGATTGTCCGCCGCCCGGGCGCGGCCCACCGTTTGTCGCGGCAGCCTGCCGGTTCGGCACCTGGCGCTAAGCTATTCATTAGCTTTGTAAAAGTCGGATGCGGTAACGAGGTGGTGGTAGATGGGCGATTTGCGGCGGGCGGAATCGGCGGGCGGGCTCTACGAGCGATTGCTGCATCGCCTGGCGCTCGCCCTGGATGAAGCCGACACCGCCGTCCGCCTGCGTGACGAACACCCCCGCGAACTGGAGCTCAAGGGACTGACCCCCGCCGAGCTCGAACTGATCCGCGCCTACCTCGACAACGACCTGCACTGGCTGCGTGGCTGGCATGCGGCCGCCGAAGAGCTGGCGCTGATCGAGCAGCAGCCGGCCAAATCCAAAGTCACTCGCACCGCCGCCAAGGCGCCCACGGCCTCGCCACGTGTCGCCAAACCCCTGTTCAAGCGCCGCCAGCAACTGGTTTGTGCGCTCTGTGGCGCGGCTGCCAGCTGGCAGCGTGGCCAGGGCGTGCAGGCCTGTCCCACCTGCGGTTCGCAGCTTTTCCGTACCGGTAATCCCCGTTAGGCTTCGCGCACCTTTGGAGGTGCCCGATGCCCATTCGCTATTTCTTCAAACAATTGCTGCTGCCGCCCGGTGGCCTGTTGCTGCTTCTGCTGGCCGGCTGGTGGTTGCGCCGGCGCAGCCCGCGCCTGGCGCTGTGCTGCTTCGTGCTGGGCTTTGGCGGCTTGTGGGCGATGAGCCTGCCGGTGGTGGTCGAGTGGTCGGCACGGGCGCTGGAAACCGAAACATCCTTGACCCGGGATGAGTGGAGCGGCCTGGCCGGGCGTGCCCAGGCCATCGTCGTGCTCGGTGCCGGGCGCATGCGTGGCGACCCCGCCTGGGGCGAGGACCAGCCCAGCCTCCTGGCCATGGAGCGGGTGCGCTATGCGGCCTTCCTGGCCAAGGCCAGCGGCCTGCCGGTGCTGACCTCCGGCGGCCTGCATTACGGCACCCCGCCCAGCGAGGCGGCGATCATGGCCAGGACCCTGGAGCAGGAGCTCGGCGTGCCCGTGCGCTGGCAGGAAGGGACCAGCCGCACCACCTGGGAAAATGCCGTGGAAAGCGCACGCATCCTCAAGGCCGAAGGCATCGACAAGGTGGTGCTGGTGACCCAGGCGCACCACATGCAGCGGGCGCGCTGGTGCTTCGAGAAGGTGGGGCTGGAGGTGGTGACGGCGCCCACGGGCGCCTATGGGGTGCCGGTCTCGCAGCCCTTCGGTGGCTGGTTGCCCGAGGCGCCAGCGGTATGGAGGAACGGCATGCTGCTCAACGAGTGGATCGGGCTGATCGCCTATCCGCTGGTCTATCGCTGAGCTTCCGTGCGTCCCGGGCTGAAGCCCGGGCTACGGTGGTGCGGCCCCGGTTACGGTCCGGGGCGCGGGGTCAGACGGTCTTGGCGATGCGGCTGGCCAGCAGGGCCCAGCCGAACAGCAGGCCGCAGAGGATCACCAGCGGCCAGGCACGCCATTTCAGGTAGGGCGTCAGCTCCTGCATGGGCACCACTTCGCCGTAGAGGGTGGCCTTCTGGAACTGGGGGATGCTGGCGGTGATCTGGCCGAAGGGGTCGATCAGCGCGGTGACGCCGTTGTTGGTGGCGCGGATCATCCAGCGGCCGGCTTCCAGGGCGCGCATCTGCGCCATCTGCAGGTGCTGCAGCGGGCCGATTGAGGTGCCGAACCAGGTGTCGTTGCTTACCGTCAGCAGCAGTTCGCTGTTGGCCGAGAGGCCGGCGGCGAACTCCGGGTAGACCACCTCGTAGCAGATGAAGGGGGCGATGCGGTACCCCTTGGCCAGCAGCGGCTGCTGGTCGGCCGGGCCACGGGCGAAGTCCGACATGGGCAGGTCGAAGAAGGCGATCAGGCCGCGCAGCATGTCCTGCAGGGGCACGTACTCGCCGAAGGGCACCAGCTTCTGCTTGAGGTAGGTGCCTTCCCCTTCACCGATCACGGTGATGCCGTTGTAGTAACGCTTTTCACCGCGCTCGTTGAGTTGGCGGATCGGCACCCCGGTGATCAGGGTGGCCTGGCGGTCGTGGGCGAAGCGGTTCATCACCGAGAGGAAGCCATCGGCGTATTCCTTGAGCACCGGCACGGCGGTTTCCGGCCAGATGATCAGGTCGGCCTTCTCGGCGCTGAAGGTCATGTCGCGGTACAGCGCCAACTGGGCGTTGAGCTGCTCCGGGTCCCACTTCATGTTCTGTTCGACGTTGCCCTGCAGCGCGGCGACCTTCAGCGGCTCGCCGGCGGGTTTGGTCCAGGCATGGCCTTTCAGGGCCTGGCCGGCGATCCAGGGGGCGACCAGCAGCACCAGGCCGGCAGCGAGGAAGCCCGGGCGTGTGCGCAGGCGCACCAGGTTGACCAGCAGGGCGGCGGTCAGCGCGAGGACGAAGGACACCAGCCACATGCCGCCCACCGGGGCGAGCCCGGCCAGGGGCGCGTCGAGCTGGCTGTAGCCGGCGTAGAGCCAGGGGAAGCCGGTGAGGAACCAACCCCGGAAGGCCTCCTGGGCCAGCCACAGGGCGGCGAAGGCCAGGGCGTCGGCCAAGGGCGCTTCGCTGCGGCGGAACCAGCGTGCCCAGACGATGGCGGGCAGGGCGAAGAACAGGGCGACGCCGGCGCTGAAGCCACCGGTGAGGAAGGCCGCCAGCGGCACCGAGGCGGCGCCGTAGTCATGGATGCTGACGTAGATCCAGCTGGTGCCGGCGATGAACAGGCCGAAGCCGTAGCACCAGCCGCGGATGAAGGCGGCCTTGGGCGCCAGGTCGCGCAGGCCGAGGTAGAACAACGCCAGGGACAGCAGCGAGAGCGGCCAGATATCGAAGGGCGCGAGGGCGAGCGGGGTGAGCGCGCCGGCCGCCAGGGCCAGCAGGTTGCCCGGCCAGCCGGGGCGGGTGATCCAGTTCATGCACAGTCCTTGGGCTTGGTGGCGCGGTCGCGCCCGGGGAGTTCATCGCGGCGCAGTCTAGCCGGGCCGCGCCCACGCCGTGAAGCGGGGCGCGGCGTGGTCTCAGCGGGACAGCGGGCTGAGGCGCAGCAGGTGCAGGCGGCGGCTGTCGGCGTTGAGCACGCGGAAGCGGAAATCGCCGATCTGGGTGACTTCGTTGCGCTTGGGCAGGTGGCCGAAGGCGCCCATCACCAGGCCGCCGACGGTGTCGAACTCGTCTTCCGAGAAATCGGTTTCGAAGAATTCGTTGAAGGCGTCCACCGGGGTCAGTGCCTTGACGATGAAGTCGCCGCTGGGCAGCGGCTTGATGTAGCTGTCTTCCTCGACATCGTGCTCGTCCTCGATGTCGCCGACGATCTGCTCCAGCACGTCCTCGATGGTCACCAGGCCGGCGACGCCGCCGTATTCGTCGATGACCACGGCCATGTGGTTGTGGTTGGCACGGAATTCCTTGAGCAGGACGTTGAGGCGCTTGGATTCGGGGACGAAGGTCGCCGGGCGCAGCATGTCCTTGATGGCGAAGGGGCGCTCCGGGTCCTGGAGGATCAGCGGCAGCAGGTCCTTGGCCAGGAGGATGCCCATCACGTCATCCAGGCCCTCGCCGATCACCGGGTAGCGCGAGTGCGCGGCGTCGATGATCGCCGGAAGGAATTCCTTCGGGCTCTGGTTGGCCTTGATGCTGATCATCTGCGAGCGCGGCACCATGATGTCGCGTACCTGCAGGTCGGCGACCTGAATTGCACCTTCGACGATCGACAGGGCTTCGCTGTCCAGCAGCTTGTTCTGGTGCGCTTCACGCAGGAGCTCAAGCAGCTCCTGGCGGTTCTTCGGCTCATGGGCAAAGGCCTGGGTCAGCTTTTCCAGCCAGGACCTGTGCCCGTTGCTCGATCGATCTTCGCTCATATGTCCTTGCTCGGTGCCTTCTTATTCGTCATCGCGGTAGGGGTCGGGGTGGCCCAGTTCAGCCAGCAAATCCCGTTCCAGCGCTTCCATTTCTTCGGCTTCTTCATCTTCGATGTGGTCGTAACCGAGAAGATGCAGGCAGCCATGAATCACCAGGTGCGCCCAGTGGGCGTCCAGGGCCTTGCCCTGTTCAGCGGCCTCGCGGGCCACCACCGGGGCGCAGATCACCAGGTCGCCGAGCAGCGGGATATCCAGCAGCTCGTCCGGCACGTCGGCGGGGAAGGACAGTACGTTGGTGGCGTAGTCCTTGTGCCGCCAGGTGTGGTTCAGCTCGCGGCCCTCGGGCTCGTCCACCAGGCGGATGGTCAGCTCCGAGTCGGCGCTGCGCTGACGCAGGGCCAGTTCGCACCAGCGGCGGAAGTCGGCTTCGCCGGGCAGCCCGGGGGCTTCACTGGCCAGTTGCAGGTCGAGTTCAAGCATCGGCGTCGATCGCACCCGGGTCGTTGTCGGCAGGCTTGGGCTTGGGCTGATTGCGGTTGTCGTAGCGGTCATAGGCTTCGACGATGCGCTGCACCAGCGGGTGGCGGACCACGTCCTGGGACTTGAAGTGGGTGAAGGCGATACCCGGCACGTCACGCAGCACATCGATCACGTGGGTCAGGCCGGAGCGGGTGCCGCGCGGCAGGTCGACCTGGGTGATGTCGCCGGTGATCACGGCCGTGGAGCCGAAACCGATACGGGTGAGGAACATCTTCATCTGCTCGAGGGTGGTGTTCTGACTCTCGTCGAGAATGATGAAGCTGTTGTTAAGGGTGCGGCCGCGCATGTAGGCGAGCGGGGCGACCTCGATGACCTGTTTCTCGATCAGCTTGGCCACCTGCTCGAAGCCGAGCATCTCGTACAGGGCGTCGTAGAGCGGGCGCAGGTAGGGGTCGATCTTCTGCGACAGGTCGCCGGGCAGGAAGCCGAGCTTCTCGCCGGCCTCGACCGCCGGGCGCACCAGCAAGATGCGGCGGACCTGTTCACGCTCCAGGGCGTCCACGGCGCAGGCGACGGCGAGGTAGGTCTTGCCGGTGCCGGCCGGGCCGATGCCGAAGTTGATGTCGTGATCGAGGATCGATTTGACGTAGCGCTGCTGGTTGGCGCCGCGCGGGCGGATCATGCCCTTGCGGGTGCGCAGGGCGACGCTGGTGTCGACCTTGGCGGGGGTGGCCAGCTGCTCCATGCCGGTTTCCTGGAGGAACAGGTGGACCATGTCCGGCGACAGCTCGCTGGCTTCGGTTTCACGGTAGAGGCGGCGCAGGAGGTTTTCCGTGGCCTGGGTACGCTGGGCGTCGCCAACCAGTTCGAACTGGTTGCCGCGGTTGCGTATCTCGATGGCCATACGCTGTTCGATCAGCCGCAGGTGCTCGTCGAATTGGCCGCAAAGGTTGGCGAAGCGACGGGCTTCAAAGGGTTCCAGGGTGAAGCGGTGCAAATCCAGGGGTGCGTTCAATGTCGTCTGTATGTGGCCGCCGAACGGCAGGGATAGGAAAGGAAGAATAAACCCAGGTGCCCGACTGTGAAAGCTCGGGCATCTCGGAATTCAGTGCAGGGTCTCGTTGATCAGGGTGCCACGCAGGGAGTGGGGCAGGGCGTCGTCGATGTGGACGTCGACGAACTGGCCGATCAGCCGCGGGTTGGCACTGCGGAAGTTGACGATGCGGTTGTTCTCGGTGCGGCCCTGGAGCATGCCCGGGTCCTTCTTGGAAAAGTCGCTGACCAGGATGCGCTGGGTGCTGCCGACCATCCGTCGGCTGATCTCGAAACCCTGCTGGTGGATGCGGCCCTGGAGGATCATCAGGCGCTGCTTCTTGACCTCGTCCGGGGTGTCGTCCACCAGGTCGGCGGCGGGGGTGCCAGGGCGCGAGCTGTAGATAAAGGAGAAGGAGAAGTCGAAGCCGACGTCTTCCACCAGCTTCATGGTGGCTTCGAAGTCTTTCTCGGTTTCGCCGGGGAAGCCGACGATGAAGTCGGAGCTGATGCAGATATCCGGCACCGCCGCCTTCAGCTTGCGCACGCGCGACTTGTATTCCAGCGCGGTGTGGTTGCGCTTCATCGCCGCGAGCACGCGGTCGGAGCCCGCCTGCACCGGCAGGTGGACGAACTTCACCAGCTCGGGCACCTCGGCGTGGGCCAGGATCAGCGCATCGGAGAATTCCAGCGGGTGCGAGGTGGTGTAGCGCAGGCGGTCGATGCCATCGACGGCGGCGACTACGCGGATCAGCTCGGCGAAGTCGGCGATGCGGCCGTCATGGGTGGTACCCCGGTAGCCGTTGACGTTCTGCCCGAGCAGGGTGATTTCGCGCACGCCGTTGTCGGCGAGGTGGATCACCTCGGCGAGCACGTCGTCGAAGGGGCGGCTGACTTCCTCGCCACGGGTGTAGGGCACGACGCAGAAGGTGCAGTACTTGCTGCAGCCTTCCATCACCGAGACGAAGGCGCTGGGGCCGTCGACGCGAGGCTCGGGGAGGCGGTCGAATTTTTCGATCTCGGGGAAGCTGATGTCCACCTGGGGCACGCGGGTGCTGCGTGCCGCGTCGATCATTTCCGGCAGGCGGTGCAGGGTCTGCGGGCCGAAGACCACGTCGACATAAGGGGCGCGATCACGGATCGCCGCCCCTTCCTGGCTGGCCACGCAACCACCGACGCCGATCACCAGCTGCGGATTCTGCTGCTTCAGGTCACGCCAGCGGCCCAGTTGCGAGAACACCTTGTCCTGCGCCTTTTCGCGGATGGAGCAGGTGTTGAGCAGGATGACATCGGCGTCTTCGGCGCGCTCGGTCACTTCCAGCGCCTGGTGTTCGCCCAGCAGGTCGACCATGCGCGAGGAGTCGTACTCGTTCATCTGGCAACCGTGGGTCTCGATGTAAAGCTTCTTGGCCATGCACGTTCGTCGGGTGGTTCGAAGAACCGCGCATTATAGTCGGCAGGCGCCTGGCTTCCTAGCGTCCACCGTCCGGAGCCGTGCTATGCTTCGCGCCCCTCGAACTTCCCCCTCCTGCCGCCTCCTCCATGACCAAGCGCGACCCGATCTACAAGGTGATCTTCCTCAACCAGGGCCAGGTGTACGAGATGTACGCCAAGCAGATCTACCAGAGCGATCTGTGGGGTTTTCTGGAGGTAGAGGAATTCGTCTTCGGCGAGCGCACCCAGGTGGTGGTCGACCCCAGCGAAGAAAAGCTCAAGGCCCAGTTCGAAGGCGTGGTGCGCAGCTTCGTGCCCATGCACGCCATCATCCGCATCGATGAAGTCGAACGCCTCGGCACGCCGAAGATCAGCGAAGCCAAGGTCACCGGCAACGTCATGCCGTTCCCGATGCCGATGCCGGATAAGAGCAGCTAAAAGTCTGAAAGCGGCAAGCTGCAAGCTTCAAGTAAAAGCATCCGGCTTGGAGCTGCGACGTAGCTGCTAGTGCGTAGGATGGGTCGAGCGTAGCGAAACCCATGCTGCCGATGCTCGGCATGACTCCGAAATGGTGGACCGGTGAAGCGCGGTCCACCATCCAGGTTCCGAAAACAGATAAGCCGGGGGTTGACGATATCCGTCGAGCCCTCAGGCTGCGCCGCTTGCCGCTTGCCGCTTGCCGCTTGCCGCTTGCCGCTTGCCGCTTGCCGCT
>NZ_JAOTQU010000037.1:0-58304 GCF_025685765.1 Pseudomonas sp. PDM13
GTGCGCATTATAGGGATCCGAAACGGCACGTCAACACTTTATTGAAATCTTTTCGTCATCTTCTCTGCAGGCCTCGGAACTGGCCGCTTGAGCCTCCTGGAAATCACCGGCAGGCGCAGCGCAAGAAGCGCGCTCCCGGCAATGGCATAGCCCGCCCATTCCGCCATATCCGCACGCACCACCCAAAGCATATGCAACAAGGCCAGTCCGAGAATCAGGTAGACGAGCCGATGCAGCTGCTTCCAGCGCCTACCGAGCCTCCGAATGCTGGACCGGTTCGAAGTCGCCGCCAGGACAAGAAGCATGAAGAAGGCCAGTGCGCCCACGATGATATAGGGGCGCTTGCTCAGGTCTTTCGCCAACTGGCCCAGATCCAAACCAAGCAAGAAAACCGCGTAGGCACTTATATGGAGTACCACATAGGTGAAGCACCAAAGCCCCAGCTGCCGGCGAACAGCGATCCAACCACCCCAGCCCGTCAGCTTCTGCAATGGCGTCATCCCAAGAGTGATGAGTAGGAGCCATAGCGCACCGAGCCCAAGGCGATCGACAAGCGTCTTCCCCGGGTCCGGGCCCAGGTCAAAAATCCAGGCCTGATATACCCATAAGGAAGGAGGAACCATCGCCGCCAGGAAAACCGCCACGCGCCACAACCGATACCGCATCAGTAGTACTTCCGCAGATCGAGGCCGCTATAGAGAGTGGCCACCTCGTCATAACCATTGAACATCCGCGTCGGAATCACGTTAGGGCTGAACAACCCACTGGGAAGACGCCGCTCATGAGCCTGGCTCCAACGTGGATGATCCACTTCAGGATTCACATTGGAATAGAAGCCGTACTCGTTGGGCGCAATGGCCTCCCAGGTCGTCTTCGGCTGCTCGGCTACCAGACTGATGCGCACAATGGATTTGATGCTCTTGAAGCCGTACTTCCATGGCACCACCAAGCGCAACGGTGCCCCATTCTGATTAGGCAGTACACGCCCATACATGCCAACAGCCAGCAGCGTGAGCGGATGCATCGCCTCATCCAAACGCAACCCTTCTATATAAGGCCAGTCGATCAACGAGAACCCCGAACGCACACCGGCCATCTCATCAGGAGCCAGTCGCGTCTCGAAGCGCACGAACTTCGCATTCCCGGTGGGCTCCACCAATTGCAGAAGATCCGCCAGCGGGAAGCCCAGCCAGGGGATGACCATCGACCACCCCTCGACGCAACGTAGTCGGTAGATACGCTCTTCCAGTCGATGAGGTTTCAGCAGGTCTTCGAGCGAGTAAGTACCTGGCTTAGCCACCTCCCCATCGATCTTCACCTGCCAAGGCTCGACGCTGAGCTTGTCCGCGTAACGCGCGGGGTCGCCCTTGTTGGTGCCAAACTCATAGAAGTTGTTGTAGTGGGTGGCATCCTTGAAGGGCGTCACCGGCTCGTTCCCCGCGGTGATCGCCTGCCAGTGGGCCTCCTGCAGCTTGCCCGAGAACCAGGCAGGCGCATTAGCCGGCTCTACATCGGCATAGGCTGGCTCGGCAGCCTGACCAGGAAGAGAAGAAAGTGCAGCGGCAGCCCCCACTCCCGCCATGAAGGCGCGACGCGAGAGGTAGATGGATTCGGGGGTTACTTCATCTTCACGGGAGGAAGACGCGGCGGGAGTTCTGATCAGCATGACGGCTCCACAGTTACGGCACGAGTTGCCCAGTAGACTGCGGAGCCGGGAGGAAATTACATCACTCGACGCGCTTGCGGCGACGCAGTTGCAGCAAGTATTGCACTGGGCCGGAAGCTGCGTAAGCAAGGAAGATCAGCAGCAGGATGCGCGGCGGGTCGCTGAACACCACGGCGAATGCCAGCACCACCACAAGGATGGCCACGAACGGGACGCGCCCCTTCAGGTCAAGGTCCTTGAAGCTGTAGTACTTGACGTTGCTGACCATCAGCATGCCAGCAGCCGCTACCAGCAGGGCGACGATGAAGGACATGTTCGAGCCCTTGATACCGAAATCACTGAACGCCCACACCGTACCTGCAACAACACCGGCGGCGGCCGGGCTGGCCAAGCCAATGAAGTAGCGCTTGTCGGTCTTGCCGATCTGGGTGTTGAAACGCGCCAGACGCAGAGCCGCGCCCGCTACATAGATGAAGGCGACCGTCAGACCAACGCTGTTGAGCCCACTCAGTGCCCATTCGAATGCCAACAGCGCGGGCGCGACGCCGAAGGCGACCATGTCCGAGAGCGAGTCGTACTCGGCGCCGAATGCACTCTGGGTATTGGTCAGGCGCGCAACCCGCCCATCGAGGCTATCGAGCACCATGGCAACGAAGATGGTGGCCGCCGCGACGGAGAAGTTTCCGTTCATGGCATTGATGATGGCGTAGAAGCCAGCGAACAGGTTGGCAGTCGTGAACAGGTTGGGCAGTAGATAGATGCCGCGATGACGGACCTTGCGCCCCTCATCATCGTGCCCCTCTTCGACATGCTCGTCGATCGGCAGCAGGCTTTCGGCGTCGGGAGCCTCGTTCGGCTCTTCGGGACGGTCACTCATGAACAACATCCTTGCGAGGTATGCGAATGAATTTGACCGGGATGCAACAGGCTGGTTCGCGTCACGTGCCCGGTAAACAGGCTTTATACCAGAAGCGGGAGCACCATGAAAAAACGCGGCCGTAGCCGCGTTTCTTCTTCGACCGCGCGAGACCTTAGTTCTTGGTCTTGTCGACGATCTTGTTGGCGGAGATCCACGGCATCATCGCGCGCAGACGCTCGCCAACCTGCTCGATCGGGTGAGCAGCGTTGTTGCGGCGGTAGGCGGTCATCGACGCATAGTTCGAAGCACCTTCCTGGATGAACATCTTGGCGTATTCGCCGTCCTGGATGCGCTTCAGAGCGTTGCGCATGGCCTGACGGGATTCGGCGTTGATGACTTCCGGACCGGTCACGTACTCGCCGTATTCGGCGTTGTTGGAGATCGAGTAGTTCATGTTGGCGATGCCGCCTTCGTACATGAGGTCAACGATCAGCTTCAGTTCGTGCAGGCACTCGAAGTAGGCCATTTCCGGCGCGTAGCCAGCTTCGACCAGGGTTTCGAAACCGGCTTTCACCAGCTCGACGCAACCGCCGCAGAGAACGGCTTGCTCGCCGAACAGGTCGGTTTCGGTCTCGTCCTTGAAGGTGGTTTCGATGATGCCGGTACGGCCGCCGCCAACGCCGCAGGCGTAGGACAAGGCAACGTTCTTGGCATTGCCGGAAGCGTCCTGGTAGATGGCGACCAGGTCAGGGATGCCGCCGCCCTTGACGAACTCGGAGCGTACGGTGTGGCCCGGAGCCTTCGGCGCGATCATGATCACGTCGAGGTCGGCACGCGGAACGACCTGGTTGTAGTGGATGGCGAAACCGTGGGCGAAAGCCAGGGTGGCGCCTTTCTTCAGGTTCGGCTCGACTTCGTCCTTGTACAGCTTGGACTGGAATTCGTCGGGGGTCAGGATCATGACCAGGTCGGCGGCTGCAACAGCTTCCGGCACGCTCTTCACAGTCAGGCCATGGGCTTGAGCCTTGGCGACGGTGGCGGAGCCCGGGCGCAGGCCGACAGTTACGTCGACACCGGAGTCTTTCAGGTTGCAGGCATGAGCATGACCCTGGGAGCCGTAACCGATGATGGCTACTTTCTTGCCCTGGATGATCGAGAGGTCACAGTCTTTGTCGTAATAAACTTTCATGTTCATGACTCTTCTAAAACGAAAGGGATGGGTGCGCGCACCGCGACAGAGGCACATTAAGCGATCAGACCCGTTGCGTAAAATGATATATTCGCAACGTCATGTGCCTGTAAATGAAACGCTTATGGACAACCACTCGCTCAGGCTCTTCCTTTCCCTGGCAGACAATCTGCACTTCGGCAAAACCAGCCGCGAGCAGCATGTCAGCCCCTCCGCACTCAGCCGAAGCATCAAGCAGCTCGAAGACGAAGTCGGCGCGCCCCTGTTCGTACGCGACAACCGTTCGGTCCAGTTGACCCGGGAGGGGCAACAGTTCCGCGAGTATGCCAGCGAGGTCATGAGCGGCTGGCACGCCATCCGCCAGCGGTTCATGCAGGACCAGGTGGACCTGCACGGCGAGCTCTCCCTGTATTGCTCGGTGACGGCAAGCTACAGCTTCCTCTACGACATCCTCAGCAGCTTCCGCCAGGACTACCCCCGCATCGAAATGAAGCTACACACCGGCGACCCCGCCAAGGCGGTCGAGCGAGTACAACAAGGGCTGGAGGATCTCTCCATCGGCGCTCGGCCCGACAACCTGCCGGCCGGCGTCGACTTCCAGTCGATCACCCGCTCGGAGCTGCGCTTCATCGGACCACAGTCACCTCAGTTACTGAGCGAGGAACAGCTGAGGCAGCCCACAGCGCAAAACTGGAAGGACGTGCCGATGATCCTATCGGAAGAAGGCCTGGCCCGAACACGCACCGAGCGCTGGCTGAAAAGCCACAGCATCAAGCCGCGGATCTATGCCCAGGTGGCTGGCAACGAAGCCATCGTCAGCATGGTGAGCCTGGGATTCGGCATCGGCGTGGTTCCGCAGATCGTGCTCGACAACAGCCCGCTGACCGAGCGCATCCGCATCTACGACATCCAGCCGCCATTGACCGCTTACGACATCGGCCTGTTCGCTCTGGAAAAGCGCCTCAAGGACCCGCTGATCGCCGCCTTCTGGAATCGCCGCCAATAAATCCGGGCAATAAAAAACCCCGCACAAGGCGGGGTTCTTCAAGACAGCATGGCGATCAGATGCTCAGCACCTTGTCGCCACGGGCAATGCCGGTAACACCACTGCGCACGGTCTCGAGGATCGACGCGGTGCCGATCGCCTGGATGAAGCTGTCCAGCTTGTCGGACGTACCGGCCAGCTGGATGGTGTAGACGCTACTGGTCACATCGACGATCTGCCCGCGGAAGATGTCGGTGGTGCGTTTGACCTCGGCGCGCTGGGCACCGGTGGCCTTCACTTTCACCAGCATCAGTTCGCGCTCGATGTGAGCGCTTTCCGACAGGTTCACCAGCTTGACCACTTCGATCAGCTTGTTGAGGTTCTTGGTGATCTGCTCGATCACCTCGTCCTGGCCGACGGTGGTCAGCGTCAGACGCGACAGGGTCGGATCCTCGGTGGGCGCTACGGTCAGGCTTTCGATGTTGTAGTTGCGTTGGGAGAACAGGCCGACGACGCGGGACAGCGCACCGGGTTCGTTCTCCAGCAGCAGGGAAATGATGTGTCGCATGTTCAGGTCCGCTCCGTCTTGCTCAGCCACATATCGCGCATGGCGCCATCCCGGATCTGCATCGGGTAGACGTGTTCGCTCGGATCGACCTGGATATCGAGGAACACCAGGCGATTCTTCAGCGCGAACGCTTCTTCCATCTTCGGCTTCAGATCCTTCAGGTCGGTGATGCGCATGCCAACGTGGCCATAGGCTTCAACCAGCTTGACGAAGTCCGGCAGCGACTCCATGTAGGAGTGCGAGTAACGGCTGTTGTACTGCATGTCCTGCCACTGGCGGACCATGCCCAAAGCACCGTTGTTGAGGTTGATGATCTTCACCGGCAGGTCGTACTGCAGGCAGGTGGACAGTTCCTGGATGTTCATCTGGATACTGCCTTCACCGGTCACGCACGCCACATCGGCGTCCGGGAAGTTGAGCTTCACGCCCATCGCCGCCGGGAAACCGAAGCCCATGGTGCCGAGGCCACCGGAGTTGATCCAGCGATTGGGCTTGTTGAAGCGGTAGTACTGCGCCGCGAACATCTGGTGCTGGCCCACATCGGACGCCACATAGGCATCACCCTTGGTGACATCGCACAGGGTCTCGATAACGGTCTGCGGCTTGATGATGCTGCCGTCGCCCATTTCATAGGGGAACAGGCCGCGGTCACCGCGCCACTCTTCGATCTGCTTCCACCAGCTGGCGACGGTCTCCTTGTTCGGGGTCTCGCCGATTTCCTTGAGGATGGCGACCATCTCGGTGAGGACGCTGTCCACCGGGCCCACGATCGGGATATCGGCCTTGATGGTCTTGGAGATCGAAGCCGGGTCGATGTCGATGTGGATGATCTTGGCGTTCGGGCAGAACTTGCTCGCGCCGTTGATCACACGGTCATCGAAACGCGCGCCGACAGCCAGGATCACATCAGCGTGGTGCATGGCCAGGTTGGCGGTGTAGCTGCCGTGCATGCCGAGCATGCCGACGAACTGGCGATCCATGCCCGGGTAGGCTCCGAGGCCCATCAGGGTGTTGGTCACCGGCAGGTTGAGCATCTTCGCCAGTTCGGTCAGCGGCTCGGAAGCGCCGCCCATGATCACGCCGCCACCGGCGTACATGATCGGACGCTTGGCAGCCAGCAGCATCTCGGCCGCCTTGCGGATCTGGCCGGAATGGCCACGAACGGCAGGGCTGTACGAGCGCAGCTTGACCTTCTTCGGGTAGCTGTATTCGAACTTCTGGGTCGGATCGCCCATGTCCTTCGGAATATCGACCACAACCGGGCCGGGACGGCCGGACTGGGCGAGATAGAAGGCTTTCTTGATCACTTCGGGGATTTCCGAAGGATGCTTGATGATGAAGCTGTGCTTCACGATCGGTCGGGAGATACCGACCATGTCGGTTTCCTGGAAGGCATCGGTGCCTACCATGCCGCTCGGTACCTGACCGGACAGCACGACCATCGGAATGGAGTCCATATAGGCGGTGGCGATGCCGGTGATGGCGTTCGTCGCACCGGGGCCGGACGTCACCAGCACCACGCCGGGCTTGCCGGTAGCGCGGGCGTAGCCGTCAGCCATATGGGTAGCAGCCTGCTCGTGGCGCACCAGGATATGGGTGACGTCACTTTCCTTGAACAGGGCATCGTAGATATGCAGGAGGGCACCACCCGGGTACCCGTAGATGTACTTAACGCCTTCGTCACGCAACGAGCGGACGACCATTTCAGCGCCAGATAAAAGCTCCACGTTGTTCACCTCTAAAACGCCAGTAAACCGCCCGCACCGGACGGCCTGAAATAGGTTTGCTTGCAAGCAGTGACGTGCACGACGGGTAGTCGAACTACATCAGCTACTGACTGAGCAAGCATCGGGTCAGCCCCTGAGAGTTGTTGCGGGACTTTCCCACCCAGCGCGAGGTAACGCGTTGCGGGTGTAACAGGTCGGCGCGGGTATGCACCTCATCGACTGCGGCAGCTACCGGCTTGCGGCCGGCCCACTGAAACAGCGAACCACGGATTCTTCGGATAAGCGTGCGACAAGTCAAGTAATCCGTAAGTGTTTCTTGCATCACAAGCCTGTGACACGTAGCAGCATGACGATAGGCGGGTTTTGGTTATAGTAATTGCCAGGTCTCGAGTCGATCACAAGGAAACAACATGCGTCGCATCATTCTCACAGGCAGCCTGCTGCTCGCCCTGAGCGGTTCTGTCATGGCCAGCCAGGTCTACAAATGGGTGGACGCGCAAGGTGTAACCCACTTCGGCGCGCAGCCGCCCCAAGGGCAGGACGCCACGTCGGTCAACACCGGCACCGGCGCCGCGCAGCCCAAGGAAGTCAAACCCACGTTCGAGAACCCCTACCCCGTCCAGCCCAAGGCCGAGGAAAAGACCGCCACGCCGGCGACGCCCGCCGCCCCTGGAAAGGCCAGCAGCGATGAGCAGCAGAAGGCGCTGGATGAAAAGGTGAAAAGCGATGTCGCCAAGCAAGAAGCCGAGCGCAAGAAATACTGCGACACGATGCGCACCAATCTCGCGCAGTTCCAGAACAACCCGCGTGTACGCATGGAAGTAAACGGTGAGATGCGCCGGCTGGGCGAAGACGAGCGTCAAACCAAGATTGCCGAAGCCAAGAAAGCGATCGACGAGAACTGCGACTGATCCATGGAACTGCGGCGCCTCTCGGCGCCGCATTCATGTCTCAACCGATCAACCGATCGAACTCTCCCAGCGACTCCAGCAGGGCTCGCACTTCCACCGGACGCTCACGGAAGGCCATCTCGGCCATCGGGCGAACCCCCGACGCCTGGGGCAGATCAGCCCCGGACTCCAGGATGACTTTCATCCTCGGCAGGAAGATCCACTGCAACCACTCTTCGAAGGCCAGCGTATCGACGCAGAACGGCTCCGGGCTGGAAAGCGCTTCTGCGCTGGGCGCCGTATCCGCCCACCATCCAAGCACGCGCAGTTCACGCTCGATCAGCAGCAACTGCTCAGCCACCTCGGAGAGGCGCGGATCCATCAGGAACTGACCTTGGCGCGCTGACGGGCCTGGGCGGCACCGGACGGGTCGCCCTGGCGCTCGCGGGATTTGGCGACCAACTCCCACAAACTCGCCTGCAACGCCGGGCGACCATTGGAAAGGCTCAGGCCACGACGAGCGAGCTGCTCGGCCTGGGCGGCATCGCCCTGGGCCAGGCGCACTTCAGCGAGGCGATAAAGCACCTGCGGCTCGCGCGGGGCGATGCGCTGGGCACGCTCCAGGCTGGAGGACGCGCCATTGAGGTCGCCACCGCCCTGTTGCTGCTGGGCGGTGGTCAGCAGCGCCAGCACGGGGCCGTCCAGCTGCTCGTCAGCGGCGAGGCTGCCGCCGCTGGGAATGCCGCTCGGCGCGGAAGGCATGCTGTAGCTGCCAGTGGAGATCGGTGCGGAGCTCGAAGGCCCTGGGGTGATCGGGCCAGGCGTGATGGGGCCGGAACTGATCGAGCCACTGATGGGCGCGCTCGGCGCCGGCATCGCCTGGGCGGAACTGCCGCTGGCCCCCGGCACCATCACCACCACACCGGAATCCTGGGAATCGTATTGAGGCTGCTGAGCAGCGACCGGGGCACGGTAGCCACCAGAGCCCTCTTCCTGTTCGGACATCGGGCCACCGGAGTCGACCACCGGAATGGCGTTTCGCTGGGGAGTCGCACAACCGGTCAGCATGACCGCAACGGTCAAGGCAGGAATCCACCCTTTATTCACATCAGATCCTCTTCGGTTCATTGCATCCAGCCACGGACCCAGTCCATCACCGAGTCCACTGGCGCACCCATGCCACAGGACTGGCCCGGCGCCGGCTCGCTGCCGCGAATATACGGCATCTGTACCGCACCCGGGCAGCTGGAGTCAGAGCCCTGGCCACTGTGCGGGTCGATCCATGCTTGCACAACGTTATCCGGCATCGGCATGTCCAGCGGCAGCGGATCAGCCTTGCGCATGAAGCCTGTCCACACCTGCAGCGCACCGGTCGCCCCGGTGAGTGGCGTCTTGCCGTTATCGTCGCGGCCCAGCCACACCACTGCCAGCAAATCCTGGCTGAAGCCGGCGAACCAGCTGTCACGGGAATCGTTGGTGGTGCCGGTCTTGCCGGCCAGGGTCAGCGAGCTTGGCAGCTGGGTATAGACCGAACGCCCGGTGCCCTCGCGCATCACCCGCTGCATGGCGTTCTGCACCAGGTAGATGGCGCCCGGATCGAAGCGCTGCTGGATCTGGAACGGATAACGCTTGAGCGGCTCGCCCTCAGCGGTCAGCACGCTGCGAATACCCCGCAAGGGCGTATTGAAGCCGCCATTGGCCAAGGTCTGGTACATGGTCGCCACCTCCATCGGGCTCAGTGCGCCTGCGCCCAGCAGCATGGACGGGAAGGCCGGCCACTCGCGGGAGACACCGAGTCGTTCGAGGGTTTTGAGCACATTCGGCACGCCCAGTTCCAGGCCCAGCTTGGCGGTCGACAGGTTGTACGAGTTCGCCAGCCCCTGGTACAGGTAGATGCTGCCGTGGGCCTGACGGTCATAGTTCTGCGGCGTCCACACCTGGCCGTCCTGCCCCTTCACCGAGAACGGCTCATCCTGCACCCAGCTGGTCAGGGTGTACTGGCTGGGCCGCTCCAGGGCGGTGAGGTAGACGGCGGGCTTGATCAGCGAGCCGATCGGGCGCACAGCGTCGATGGCGCGGTTGAAACCGGCGAAGCGCGGCTGGCGGCTACCGACCAGCGCCTGCACTTCCCCCGTCTCGGGGTTGCTGACGACCATGGCGGATTCGACCTCATCGACACCCTTGCGACCGGACAGGCGCTTGAGGGTTTCATCGAGGGCGGATTCGGCTTTGAGCTGCAGGATCGGGTCGAAGCTGGTGAAGATGCGCAGCCCTTCCTCGGTAAGGTCTTCGTCACGGTAGTCCTGACGCAGCTGGCGCTTGACCAGGTCGAGGAAGGCCGGGAACGAACTGTCCGCCAGGCTGCCGCGCTGGGTCACGCCCAGCGGCTTGGCCTTGGCCTCAGCGGCCTCCTCCGGCGTGACGATGCCCTGTTCAGCAAGCAGGTCCAGCACCAGGTTACGGCGCTCCAGCGCACGCTCCGGGTTGCGTCGCGGGTTGTACTGGGACGGGCCCTTGACCATACCCACCAGCAACGCGACCTGATGCAGCTTCAACTCGGAAAGCGGCTGGCTGAAGAAGTACTGGCTGGCAAGACCGAAGCCGTGCACGGCGCGCTGGCCGTCCTGGCCGAGGAACACCTCGTTGAGGTACGCCTCGAGGATCTCGCGCTTGTCGTAATGCACCTCGAGCAACACCGCCATCATGGCTTCGGTGGCCTTGCGGCTGATGCTGCGCTCGTTGGTCAGGTAGAAGTTCTTCACCAACTGCTGGGTCAGGGTACTGCCGCCCTGGCGCAGCTGGCCGGCGGTGGCGTTGACCCAGATCGCACGCGCGATGGACTTGAGCGAAACACCCCAATGGTTGAAGAACTCACGGTCCTCCACCGCCACCAGTGTCTCCACCAGATAGGCCGGGACCTGGTCCAGCTTGATCAGCACCCGATCCTCATGATGGGCAGGATAGAGGCCGCCGATCAGCAGCGGCTCGAGGCGCGCGACCGCAAGGTTGCTGCCGTTGGCCTGGGTCAGGCCCGCCACATAATCGCCAGAGAAGCGCACCTTGATCCGCTGCGCAGGCTCGGGGCCTTCATAGAACTGGAAGCCGCGGGTATTGAGTTCCACCGCCGCACCGGCCACCGAAGCGGAACCCGGGCCGTTGGACGCGCTTTCGCGGCGATAGCCCAGCGCATCGAGTTCCTTGAGGAAATCATCCTTGGCCAGCTTCAGGCCAACGAACAATTCCAGCGGTCGCGCATAGACCTTGGCTGGAACCGTCCAGCGCTTGCCGGAGAATTTTTCCTGGACGATCGCGTCGAGGTAGATGGCGAATCCCGCCAGCACGACCAGGCCCACAAGGCCGAGCTTCAAGCCCCAGCCAAATAGGGTTCGGAGGCCGCTGGAGCGGGGCTTTTTACGGGCGCGGGGGGATCGGGAACGAGTCATGGCGGCGCATTATACGCACTTTATCCACAGCCAGAAGGCGCCTCCTGACGGTTTGCAGAGTGGTGCACAGCGGCCATAATCCCCCGCTCTGCCAGCATCTCCAGCAAGGAAAGACCGTGAGCCAAGCACTGATTACCGCCCTGCAAGACCCCGCCCTTTATCCGCATCCCGTGGAAGGCTTCAAGGTCATCGAGACGCACATCTCCTGGGTACTCCTCACCGGTCCCTACGCCTACAAGATCAAAAAGCCGGTCAACTTCGGCTTCCTCGACTTCACCGACCTGGCTGCCCGCGAGCGCTTCTGCGGTGAAGAGGTGCGCCTCAATCAACGCCTCACCCATGACCTGTATCTCGACGTGCTGCCGATCACCGGCAGCGAAGCGGCCCCGAAGCTGGGCGGCGAAGGTCCGGCCATCGAGTTCGCCATCCGCATGGCGCAGTTCCCCCAGGCCAACCTGCTGAGCGAAGTGCAGTCGCGTGGCGAGCTCACCCCAGCCCACATCGACGCCCTGGCCATACAGATCGCCCAGTTCCACATGGAGTCGCCCCAGGTCGCCATCGAGCACCCGCTGGGCACCCCGGAAATGGTCATGGCCCCGGTGCAGCAGAACTTCGACCAGATCCGCCCGATGCTGAGCAACAAGGCCGACCTGCAACAACTCGACGCCCTCGAAGCCTGGGCCCAAAGCAGCTACGAGCGCCTGCTGCCACTGCTGGCCGAACGCAAGAAGAATGGCTCGATCCGCGAATGCCATGGCGACATCCACCTGGGCAACGCCACCCTCATCGAAGGCGAAGTGGTGCTGTTCGACTGCATCGAATTCAACGAGCCCTTCCGCTTCACCGACGTCTATGCCGACATCGGCTTCCTGGCCATGGACCTGGAGGATCGCGGCCTCAAGTCGCTGTCCCGTCGCCTGGTCAGCCGCTACCTGGAAGAGACCGGCGACTACAAGGGCCTGGAAGTGCTGAACTTCTACAAGGCCTACCGCGCACTGGTCCGCGCCAAGATCGCCCTGTTCAGCCTCGCCCACCAGAGCGACGCCGTGCAGCAGGCCGCCACCCTGCGCCAGTACCGCAACTACGCCAACCTGGCGGAAAGCTACAGCGCCATTCCCTCGCGCTTCATGGCCATCACCCACGGTGTGTCGGCCGTCGGCAAGAGCCACGTGGCACTGCGCCTGGTGGAAGCCCTCGGCGCCATCCGCCTGCGCTCCGACGTCGAGCGCAAGCGCCTGTTCGGTCAGCAGCAGGGCGAGCAAAACGACCTTTACAGCGGCATCTACAGCGCCGAGGCGACCGCCCGCACCTACCAGCAACTGCATGACCTGGCGGAAACCGTGCTGCACGCCGGCTTCCCGGTGGTGATCGACGCGGCCTACCTCAAGCAGGCCCAGCGCCAGGCCGCCCAGGACGTCGCCGAGCAGGTTGGCACCCCCGTCGTCATCCTCGACTGCCACGCCCCGGAAGCGGTCATCGCCGGCTGGCTGGAACAGCGCAAGCAGCAGGGCGGCGACCCATCCGATGCCACCCTGGAGGTCGTGCGCGCCCAGCAGGCGAGCCGCGAGGCCCTGACTGCGGAAGAACAGACCCACAGCAAGCGCATCGACACCCACGACGCCAGCAGCCTGGACAGCCTGGTCGAGCGCATCCGTCAGCACCTGCCCGGTCTCTGATCGGACGCTGCCCTACGCCCCATGGCGGGCACTGCCCGCCATGGGCTCTATACTCCCGGTGAACTCTCACCGGATGAGTACCCATGAGCGCACCACGCCAACTCGATAGCCCCCTCTATCGCCTGCTGCATAACGACGATGTCGTCGGCTTCAATGACCAGAAGCCCAAGGAAGGCTCGGTCGACCTCGCCTCGGGCGACTTCCGCGGCCTCGACCTACGCACCCTCGATGCCGCACGCATCGACTTCACCGACGCCTATTTCCGCGGCGCCGACCTGCGGGGCGTCGACCTGCGCGAAGCCAGCCTGGAAGGCGCCAGCATCGCCCATGCGCAGATATCCGGCGCCTACTTCCCCACCGAACTGGCGGCCGACGAGATCCTCATGTCGGTCAATTTCGGCACCCGCCTGCGCTACAACACCCACAAGTAGCCAGGCCAACCTGCAGACCCAACCTGTGATCGGCCCCGCTCGGTTAGCGCCCACGCGGATGCCGTCTACGCTGATATCCGGGCGCGAACTCCGCAAAAGCGGATTGGAGGGGCCAACGCCCGCCGGGCGCGGGACAGGGATGATGCCACTGGGCCACGCAGTAGCAGATGGCCGCTACACTTCCCGGGTGAACCGGGTAATGAGTCCTTCGCGCCCCACCAACGCAAGGAGGCTGGATGAACGACGAACTGCAACACCTGAAGAATCTTGGCAAGACCTCGGCGCAGTGGCTGCATGCGGTGGGCATCCACAGCGCCTCGGACTTGCGCCGCCTGGGTGCGGTCGGGGCTTATCGTGCAGTACGGGCACGGGGCTTTCGCGCCTCCAAGGTCCTGCTCTACGCGATCGAGGGTGCGCTGCTGGATGTGCACTGGAACGACTTGCCGCCCAGCCACAAGGCTGAACTCAACGGTCAACTGGACGCACTGCAGCCCCACAACAAGAGCTAGCTCACAACCTGGACGTTGGAGGATTTACTGCGATAGCAATGCGCCCTATTGTTTCAGGGACGTTCGTGCGTCCAAGCCGCCCAGCCAGTTCAAGGAATTACTGTCATGTACCTACTCGGGGAGCAACCTGCTTACGCCGACCAGCTGATCAACCGACTGCAAAGCATTCCCGGCCAGCTGCTCGATGGGCTAGAACCCTCGGGCCCACCCCTGCGCCTCGATGCAGTGGAGGACCTGGCCAAGGTGCTGCCCGGCAATCAGCTGTTCCTCATCGAGAACGGCCTGCTCCACGCGCTGGTCGACGAACGCCCGCTGTTCTACCTCCAGGAAGGTGACCTCGTAGGCCTGCGCCAAGGCATCGAACTGCCGAGCTGCCGCTACCGCAGCGACGAGCCGCTGAGCCTGGTCCCCTATGCGCGCGGCGACGTGTTCAAGCACATCTATGGCAGCGAGAAAGGCCAGGAACTGTTCATCCAGTACCTGATCGGCCACACCGCGCTGCTGTCCGACGCCCTCGCCCGCCTCAAGCAGCCCGAAATCCGCCCCGCCACCGGCTTCCAGCACTTCGCCGCCGGCGAGGAGCTGATCCACCAGGGCGACGAAGCCGACCATGTGTTCATCATCATCGAAGGGCACGCCGAAGCCTTCGTCGACGGGCAGAAGGTCGGTGACGTGCAGAAGGACGAAATCTTCGGCGCCATGGCCGTGTTCACCCGCGAGAAGCGCAGCGCCACCGTGGTCGCCAGCGAGCCCTGCACGGTGATGGTGATCCCCAAGGACCAGTTCCTCAGCCTGATGCAAAGCAACCCGCGCATCGCTCACAGCCTGATCGAGAGCATGGCCCGTCGCATCGACCTGCTGAATAAGGAAGTCACCCAGCAACGCCAGGCAAAACCGGCGGAGTGACCTTCGGCACCCCCACAAAAAACCCCGGCCAAGTGCCGGGGTTTGTGCTTTACAGCCCACCTCGATGAGCGAGATGAAAATAATTCGCAGAAAGCGTTGACAGCGAAATGAGAATTGTTATTATTACCACAACTGGTCGCGAGATCAGCCGGTAAGCTGGGAGACCAAGCAGTCGGACTCTTCAGATTATCTCCTCATCAGGCTAATCACGGTTATTGACCCGGCAATTTTGCCGGGTCTTTTTTTGCCTGTGAGAAAGTGCCGCCGCTTCGCTCCCACGGCACCGCCCATTACTTCTTCGGCGCGCCTTCCGGCAGGTTGGCATTGAGCAGCAGCGCCAGGCGGACGCCCGCTTCCTGTACACGACGCTCGGCCAGGGGCAGGAATTTCTTCAGGTAACGGCGATCCAGGGTGTCCTGGTTGCCCCCTGCCTCGCCCTCCTCGTCACCACCCTGGGTGCCACGACGGGCCCACTCCTCGCTCTTCGACTGCTTGAAGGCATCCGGCTTGAAGGCCTTCTTGCCGCCGGTCTTCGGGTACAGGTCGTCGTCACGGACGATGGCGCAGGACTCCCCCGACCAACTCGCCGGAGTACCCACCTCGGGTTTTGGCAGGTCCTCGGACAGCTTCGCCGTATAGGCCGCCTGGTCCAGGCGGCGGCTCGCCAGCAGGTAGCTGTCCCAGACGCTGTGCAGGTTGTAGTCACGCCCGCCGACCACCACCGGGAAGTCGTTGCCGCCCTTGTCCAGGCGATAGCTGTTATGCAGCGGCTGGTGGATGTCACCCACGAAGTGCACCACGAACATCAGCGCCATGACCTTCTGGTTGTCGTTCGCCTTGGGGTCGGCCAGCAGCGCCGCATTGCGCTCGATGGCCGCCACCACGCACTGGCCGTCCGGGCAATCACGCGGGGCCTGGTAGGTGCAGTCATCGGTCTTGTAGGTGATGTAGTGCTGCGCACGGGTCTGCTCCCAGAGCGTCTGGAAGTCCGGCATGTTGCGCAGGTTGTCCGCCCAGCTGGCGACAGCAGAAAGGTGCTGCTGCCGCACCAGCGCCAGCAGGCGATCGGCCTCGGCCTTGGCCGCTGGCGTCAGTTGCGCTTCGGCGATATCCGCCACCACCGCGTGGCCCAGCTGACCCCAGGCACCGGCCTGGGCACCCCAGAGCAGGCTGCCGATGAAGAGACCAGCGCCCAGCGCCCGACGAAATCCGTTGTGCTGCATGTTTCCCCCTAATGGCTGTGCCCAGGCATGAAGCGCCCCCGGGCGCGCCTGGACATCGCACCCACGCGCAAAGAAATGACTCAGTGATCGAGGGTCATGGCATCCAGCGTCAGCCGCACCATGTCGTGAAAATCTTCCTGGCGCTGCTCGGCCGTTAGCTTCTCGCCGCTGATCAGGTGGTCGCTCACCGTCAGCACCGCCAGGGCCTGGTGCCCCAGTTCCGCCGCCACGCCGTAGAGCCCGGCGGCCTCCATCTCCACCGCCAGCACGCCCATGCGGGTCATGCGCGCGGCCCAGTCCGGGTCCGGTTCGTAGAACAGGTCGGCGGAGAACACGTTGCCCACGTGCACCGGCAGCCCGCTCTCGTCGGCGCGGCGCACGGTGCGTTCCAGCAGCCGGTAGTCGGCCAGGGCGGCGAAGTCGAAGCCGCCGAAACGTTTACGGTTGACCACCGAATCGGTGGACGCCCCCTGGGCGATCACCAGGTCACCCACCTTCACGCCGTCCTGCAGCGAGCCGCAGCTGCCGACGCGGACGATGCGCTGCACGCCGTACTGGCTGAACAGCTCGTGGGCGTAGATCGACAGCGAGGGAATGCCCATCCCCGAGCCCATCACCGAGATGCGCTGGCCCTGGTAGAAGCCGGTGAAGCCCAGCATGTTGCGCACCGCATTCACCTGGCGGACGTCCGTCAGGTAGGTGTCGGCGATCATCTTCGCCCGCAGCGGGTCGCCCGGCATCAGCACGGTTTCGGCGAAGTCGCCCGCAAGGGCGGTGATATGGGGAGTGGCCATCTACAGGTTTCCGGATTCAGGATGAATGAAGGATTCGCCATGCTCGCAAGCCGGCAGGTCGAAGAAGGTGGCCAGGCTCTGGCCGATATCGGCGAAGCTGCCGCGCTCACCCAGGCTGCCGGGCGTGATGCCGGCACCGAAGGCCAGCACCGGGATGTGCTCGCGGGTGTGGTCGCTGCCTGGCCAGCTCGGGTCGCAACCGTGGTCGGCGGCCAGCATCAGCACATCGCCCTCCCCCATCACCGCCAGCAGCTCCGGCAGGCGACGGTCGAAAGCCTCCAGTGCCAACGCATAGCCGGCGATATCGCGGCGGTGGCCGAAGAGCATGTCGAAGTCGACGAAGTTGGCGAACACCAGGGTGCGTTCCGGCGCTTCCGCCAAGGCCTGCAACGTGGCCTCGAACAGCGCCTCGTTGCCGTCGCCCTTGTACAGCCGGCTGATGCCCCGGTGGGCGAAGATGTCGCCGATCTTGCCCACCGCGAACACCTGACCGCCGGCGTCCACCAGGCGATCCAGCAGGGTCGGTGCGGGAGGCGGCACGGCGTAGTCGCGGCGGTTGCCGGTGCGGCGGAAATCGGCGGCGGAGGTGCCGACGAAGGGCCGCGCGATCACCCGGCCGATGTTCCAGTCATCGCACAGCTCGCGGGCGATCTCGCACAGCCGATAGAGCCGCTCCAGGCCGAACACCTCCTCATGGGCGGCGATCTGGAACACACTGTCCGCCGAGGTGTAGCAGATGGGTTTGCCGCTCTGCAGGTGCTCCTCGCCCAGCTCTTCGAGGATGGTGGTGCCCGAGGCGTGGCAGTTGCCGAGGATGCCCGGCAAGCCGGCACGTTCGATCAGCACATCCAGCAGCTCGGGCGGAAAGCTCTGCTGTTTTTCGGCGAAGTAGCCCCAGTCGAACAGCACCGGCACCCCGGCCATCTCCCAGTGGCCGGACGGCGTGTCCTTGCCGCTGGACAGCTCGCGGGCATGGCCGTGGGCACCGATGACGGGCGCTTCGGGATCGAAGCCCGGCGCATAGGCGCCAGCACTGGCTGCAGCTGCATGGCCCAGCCCCAGGCGCTCCAGGTTGGGCAGATGCAACGGGCCGCTGCGCAGGGGACCATCCGCTTCGCCACGGGCACAGGCTTCGGCGATGTGCAGCAGGGTGTTGGCGCCCTGGTCGCCGAAGCGCGTGGCATCCGCCGTGGCACCGATGCCGAAGGAGTCGAGGACCAGCAACAAGGCTCTGCCCATGGTCCGCTCCTAGTAACGCTGGCCGATCAGCTCGGCGACGTTCGCCTCGCCATCGCCCAGTTGGTAGGCCGCACGCAGGGCCGCCGCCGCACGTTCGGCGCTGGCGGCATCCCGCGCATGCACCAGCCCCAGCGGCTGCTCGTCTCCGACCCTCTCCCCAGGCAACGCCAGCGCGCTGAAGCCCACCGCCGGGTCGACCTCGTCTTCCGGACGCTTGCGACCGCCACCCAGGGCGACCACCGCGAGGCCGATGGCGCGGGTATCCACCGCCTGGACGATACCGCCGCGCTCGGCATGCACCGGGTGCACCACCGGCGCCCAGGGCAGGTGGCGCCAGGGCTCGCGATGCAGGCCCCGGGGGCCACCCAGGGCATCCACCATCAGGTTGAAGCGTTGCAGTGCCGCGCCGTCGCGCCAGGCCTGCAGCAGGCGCTCGCGGGCCTGGGCGCAGTCCTCCGCCAACCCGGCGGCCACCAGGGTTTCCTCGGCCAGCACCAGGGTCACTTCCCACAGGCGCGGGCTGCGCACCTCGCCCTTGAGCAGGGCCAGCGCCTCCTCTACTTCCAACGCGTTGCCGGCGCTGCGGGCCAGCGGCTGGTTCATGTCGGAGATCACCGCGCGGGTGCGCACGCCAGCGCCATTGGCCACTGCCACCAGGCTGCGTGCCAGCAGGTCGGCCTGTTGCGGGTCGCTCATGAAGGCGCCATTGCCGCTCTTCACATCCATGATCAGCACATCGAGCCCGGCGGCGAGCTTCTTCGCCAGGATGGACGCGGTGATCAGGTCCACCGACTCCACCGTGCCGGTGACATCGCGAATGCCGTACAGGCGCTTGTCCGCCGGCGCCAGGTCGGCGGTCTGGCCGATGATCGCGCAGCCCACCTCCGCCACCACCGCGCGCAGGCGCTCAGGCTCCGGGCGGGTGCAGTAGCCGGGGATGCTTTCCAGCTTGTCCAGGGTGCCACCGGTGTGGCCCAGGCCACGCCCGGAGATCATCGGCACGTAGCAGCCACAGGCCGCCAGCAACGGCGCTAGCACCAGGCTGACCAGGTCGCCGACACCGCCGGTGGAGTGCTTGTCCACCACCGGGCCAGGCAGGTCCCACGCCAGCACCTGGCCGGAGTCGCGCATGGCGGTGGTCAGGGCGATGCGCTCGTCCAGGCTCATGCCCTTGAGCAGCACCGCCATGGCGAAGGCCGCCACCTGGCCTTCACTGAGACTGGAATCACTGATGCCCTCGACGAAGCGGCGGATGTCCTCACCCGCCAGCTCCTGGCCATCGCGCTTGCGACGGATCACTTCCTGCGCCAGCCACATATCAGTAGCCCTCCGAAACAACGGCATCGGCCTGGCCAAGCACCCGCAACAGGTCGCCAAGCAGGCTGGAGGCCCCCAGACGCAGGTGACGGGCATCGATCCAGTCCAGGCCCAGCTCACCGGCCGCCAGCTCGATATAGCGGCGCGCGTCGGCCAGGGTGCGGATGCCCCCTGCCGGCTTGAAGCCCACCCGGCCGCCCGTCTCGCGGATCACATCGAGCATCAGCGCTGCGGCCTCGGGCGTGGCGTTGACCGCCACCTTGCCGGTGCTGGTCTTGATGAAGTCGGCACCGGCGGCGATGGCGTCGCGGCTGGCCTGGCGGATCAGCTCCGGGTCGGTCAGTTCGCCGGTTTCGAGTATCACCTTGAGCAGCACCCGCTCCCCGCACGCGGCCTTGCAGGCAGCGACCATCTCTCGGCCACGCTCGGCATCGCCAGCCAGCAGCGCGCGATAGGGGTAGACCAGGTCCACTTCATCCACGCCATCGACCACCGCTGCAGCGGTCTCGCGCACGGCGGCGGCGATGTCGTCGGCGCCCTGGGGGAAGTTGGTCACGGTGGCGATACGCAGGTCGCCGGCACCCAGTTCCTCCAGGGTCCGTCGGGCGAAGCCGATGAAGCGCGGGTAGATGCACAGCGCCGCCACCCGCCCCTCGGGGGTCAGTGCGCGCTGGCAGAGGGCGGCGATGGCGGCCTCGTCGTCATCGTCGTTGAGCGAAGTCAGGTCCAGCAGGCCGATGGCCAACCGGGCCAGTTCGGTATCCGTCAATTGAGTCATTCAGAACATTCCCCAGGGATGCGCCATGAGCCGGCATCCCGTTGCAGTGATTCAGAGCGAAACGAACAGTCCGGCCAAAGCCGCACTCATCAGGTTAGCCAGGGTGCCGGCGATCATCGCGCGCACCCCGAGCCGGGCGAGGTCCTTGCGGCGGTTGGGTGCCATTACCCCCATGCCGCCCAGCAGGATGCCGATGGAAGATAGGTTGGCGAAGCCGCACAGGGCGAAGGTGACGATCACCTGGGTGTGGGCGCTGAGCACCTCGACACCCGCGGCCGACGCCTGGATCGGATTGATGTAGCGGGCGAAGTCGACATAGGCGACGAACTCGTTGAGTACGATCTTCTGGCCGATGAAGCCGCCGGCCTGGATGGCCTCCGCCCAGGGCACGCCGAGCAGCCAGGCCACCGGGGCGAAGGCGTAGCCCAGCAGCAATTGCAGGGTCACGCCGGGGTAGCCGACGAAGCCGCCGAGCCAGCCCATCAGGCTGTTGAGCACCGCCACCAGGGCGATGAACACCAGCAGCATGGCGCCCACGTTCAAGGCCAGCTGCAGGCCGCTGGACGCACCGGCGGCGGCCGCATCGAGCACGTTGGCCGGGCGGTCGTCGGCGTAGCCCTCGATCAGGTCCGGACGGTCCTGTGGCGTCTCGCTTTCAGGCTCCATCAGCTTGGCCATGAGCATGCCGCCAGGCGCCGACATCAGGCTCGCGGCAATCAGGTACTTGAGGTCAACGCCGAGGCTGGCGTAGCCGATCATCACCGAGCCGGCGGTGGAGGCCAGGCCACAGACCATCACCGAGAACAGCTCGGAGCGGGTCATGTGCGGGATGTAGGGGCGCACCACCAGGGGCGCCTCGGTCTGGCCGAGGAAGATGTTGGCGGTGGCGGAGAGCGACTCGGTGCGGCTGGTGCCCATGGCGCGCTGCAGGGCGCCACCGATCACCGAGATGATCACGTCCATGATGCGCAGGTAGTAGAGCACCGCAATGAAGGCGCTGAAGAACACGATCACCGGCAGCACCTTGATGGCGAAGATGAAGCCACCGCCACCGAAGAGGTCGAACATCTTGGCGCTGTTGAGGCCGCCGAAGAGGAAGTCGATGCCCTTGGTGGCGCTGTCTTCCAGGCTGCTGACGACATTGGACATGGCCGCCAGGGAGTTCTGCCCCCAGGGCACGTAAAGCACGAAGGCGGCGAACCCCGCCTGCAGCACGAAGGCGGTGCCGACCGTGCGCAGATTGATGGCGCTGCGCTTGGAGGACAACAGGTACGCGATTACCAGCAACATCAGGATGCCGAGCATGCCGATCATGAAATGGATTCCCCGGAAGAAAGGTGCGTCGTTGTTCTTGTCGTTGTTCTAGAGGGCGAAGGCGCCGGGCAGCAGCTCGTCGACGCGCCACAGGCGGGTCGATTCCGGGTCGCTGCCGCAGCAGATCACCGGGCAGTCGGCTTCCATCAGCTCGCTGATCACCTGGCGGCAAGCGCCGCAGGGGCTGATCACCGGGACCTCCGGGGCGAACACCAGCAACGCCTTGAAGCTGCGCGGCGCATGGCCCTGGCTGATGGCGGCGAACAGCGCACTGCGTTCGGCGCAGTTGGTCAGGCCGTAGGAGCCGTTTTCCACGTTGCAGCCGAGGATCACCTGGCCGTCATGGGTGAGTAGCGCCGCCCCGACGGGGAATCGGGAATAGGGACTGTAGGTTCGTGCCGCAGCCTCGATGGCCTGGGGCAACAACCGCTCGCACAGAGCGGATCGAGCAACATCATTCATGGGTACCGTCCGGGACTCTGGGTCGCCTTCTTTATGGTTATCGGGCGCCCGTCGTGCGGGCGCCTCCTTGTCGCAAGCCGCTATTCCCGTTGAGTGAGGGAACCCTCCACACGGCGGATCCGCCCCACGCCTTCGGCCGCACCCGCCGGCGTACCGGCCTGGTCCTGGGCCACCAGGTAGTCGATCAGCGCGTCCAGGTCGGAGATGCCGCTGTCGCGGTGCTCCGCCCCTTCGCGGAACAGGCTGAAGCCATCGCCCCCCTCTGCGAGGAAGGCATTGGAAACCACCCGGTAGCGTCCATCCGCCAGCACCGGCTGGCCATCGACACGCAGGCTGTCGACCAGCACGTGTTGCCCCACCGGGCGCCCCGCATCCCACTGGTAACTGAAGGACGAAGACACTTGCAGCGGCTTGAAGGCACCCTCGGCGTTCCACTGCTGCTCCAGCAGCGCCACCAGCTGGGTGCCGCTCAGGGTCAGCAGGTGCAGGGTGTTGTTGAAGGGTTGCGAGCTGGCCACCTGGGAATAGCTGACCGTCTCCAGCCCCTGCTCCAGTGCCAGGTCGCCACGGATGCCACCCGGGTTCATCAGTGCCAGCTGTGCGCCCTGCGAGCGGGTCGCGGCCAGCTGTGCATCGGCGATCAGATCACCCATGGCCGATTCGCCCGCCTCGTTCACCTCGCGACGCACCTCAGCAGCCGCCAGCCGGGCGATGGGCCGCGCCAGCACCGCATTGCTGCGCGCTTCGATCTCGCTTTGCAGCGCCGCGAGCTTTTCGTCCGCGGCATAACGCGCCGGGTCGGCCAGCAGGTTGCGGGCCTCGACGCGGGTCACCTTGTGAGTCCCTGGCGTCACCTCCAGCGTGAGCTGGGTGAGCAGATGGCCGTAGGAGGAGCCCTGGGTCACCGGCAGCTTGCCCACCTGGCACAGATAGCCCTGGTGGCTGTGGGCGCTGAGCAGCAGGTCCACCGCCGGGTCCAGGCGCTTGGCCACATCGACGATCTCGCCGCCCAGTTGCTGGCAAGCGGGTTTGTCGAAAGGCTCGGGCGTGCTGCCACCCTGGTGCACCACGGCAACGATGGCGTTGGCACCGGCGGCCTTGATCTCGGGGATCAACGCGTTGATCGAATCGGCCTCGTCGCGCACCTCCAGCCCGGCCAGGCCGCTGGGGCGGACCACGCTGGCGACGTCGCGCAGGATCGCGGCGACGAAGGCCACCTTGACCCCCTTCACCTCCTCGATGCGGTAGGCCGACAGCAACGGCTTGCCGGTGGCGCTGTCCACCAGGTTGGCGGCCAGGTAATCGAAACCCGCGCCCTTGTAGTCACCGCGGAAGCTGCAGGCTTTCTCCGGGCGTGGCGACTCGCAGCCGCCGTGGATCTGCCGCAGCAGCTCGGCCTTGCCCAGGTCCAGCTCGTGGTTGCCCACGGCGGTGAAGCGCAGGCCCATGGCCTTGAGCGCTTCGAGGCTGGGCTCGTCGGCCCACATGGCGGAGATCGGCGGGCTGCCGCCCACCAGGTCGCCGGCGCCGATGAACAGCAGCTGCGGGTCCTGCTTGCGCAGCTCCGCCAGCATGCCGCCAAGGGTGGCGATGCCGCCGGCGTTCACCGACAGCGTCTTGCCGGGGTTGGCCGGGTCCGGGTAGCGGAAACTGCTGCCCTGGATGTAACCGTGGAAATCGTTGATCGCCACCAGGTTCACCGCCACCGGCTGCGCGGCTTCCTGCCCGCAGCCGGCCAGGCCGGCGAGAAGGAGTGCGCCCAGCAAGCGGCTGCGGGCAAGGGAACGGAACATGCGTGACTCCCCTGCGCGCATCAGGCCGGCTGCAACTGGCCGTTGGCGACCGGCGCCGCCGTGCGGACCACGGTGCCCATGCCGGCACGCAGCAGGAGGATCTTCAGGTGGTCGGTGATGCGCTCGACGCGGTCCTGGAAGTGGTTGTGGAAGATCATCGCGACCAGGGCGATGGCGATACCCAGCGCGGTGGCGAACAGCGCGGTGCCGATGCCCTTGGACACTTCGCCCGGGTCGGAAACGCCCGCCTCGGCGAGGGCACGGAAGGTATCGATAATGCCGAGAATAGTGCCCAGCAGGCCCAGCAGCGGCGCCGCGGTGACCACGGTCTCGAGAATCCACAGGCCATGCATCAGCTTGCCGCGGGTGGCGATGTAGATGGATTCGCTGAGGTCTTCCAGGTCCTTGTGGGAGCTGACCGCGCCCTTCTGCTCGAACAGCTGGTCGATCATCTCCAGCGGCAGGCTCTTGCGGCCATTCAGCGCGGCCGGCAGTTCGTCGATGCCGTGCATGCTCGGCACCAGCGCCGCTTCCAGCTTCACGGCCTGGCGCAGGCTGTAGGCGAAGAAGATGCCCCGCTCCACGGCGATGAACGCAGCGAGAGCGGCGGCGCCGTACATCACGTAGAAGGTGATGTCGTGCAGCAGATCCATATTCATGTGGTACCTCCAGCGAACTCAGGGTGTGCCGAAGGGCCCGAAGGCCCTGCGGACTTCGGGGTGGATTAGAAGGAGCCTTCCAGGGTGATGGAGGCCACGCGCTCTTCACCGATGGTGTAGAACGGCGAGTTGGCGCCCGCGAAGGCGGAACCGCTGCCGTTGTAGCGCACGGAGTTGAACGACACCGACTTGACGCCGCTCAGGTACTCCTTGTCGAACAGGTTGGTCACCGAGAAGCGCACAGCGGCGCTCTTCAGCGCAGTGCCCTGCACCGGCAGGCGTACGCCCAGGTTCAGGTCGGCGACGACGAAGTCGGGGATGCTCTCGTCGTTGGTCATGTCGCCGTACTGGCGGCCCACGTAGCGGCCGGCGATGTTGCCGTAGTAGCGACCGTCGTCGTAGCCCAGGCTCAGGTTGAACATGTTCTTCGGCACAGCGGCCACCTGCTTGCCTTCGGTGGGCAGGTAGACGTTGCGGGTCAGGATGGAGTCCTGCTGCTCGGCCTCGGTGTAGGTGTAGGACGCGTAGTAGTTGAAGTTGTAGGGCAGCAGGCCGCTCCACTCCAGCTCCACGCCCTGGTTGATCACCTTGCCGACGTTGAGCATTTCGTAGTCGTTGGCCGCCTGGTTGTAGCTGGAGACCTGGCGATCGGTGAAGGTCAGGTAGAACAGCGTCGCGCCGAGGGTCATGTCCTCGGTGGTGAAGCGCCAGCCGACCTCGTTGTTCCAGCTCAGCTCGGGCTTCAGCTCGATGGAGCTGCCGGCGTTGTAGAGCACGTAGTTCGGCGGCGTGCGCATGTTGCGGGTCAGGTTGTAGAAGACCTGGTTCTCGTCATCCAGCTGGTACTTGGCGCTGAAGCTCGGTAGGAACTCGTGGTACTTCTGGTTCTTCTTGCCAGGCCTCCTGTCGACGGTGCTGCCGGTGGCCAGGGAAACCTTCTTCTCGCCCTGGCGCTCGGAGTGGTCGTAGGCCAGGCCGGCGGTGATGGTCAGGTCCGGGGTCGCGTACCAGGTGTCCTGGACGAACAGCTTCTGGCTCGGCGTGGTGGTGAACCAGTTACGGCCCTGGACGACGGTGCCGTTGGCGTCGCGCACCTGGTTGCTGTCGTGGAAGTCACCCCAGATATCCACAGGTTTGCCTTCGGCATCCAGGGAGATGAAGGGCTGGGTCTGGCGCTGGCGCGCACGCTCATACCAGTAACCCACGTCGAAGGTGTGCTCGTCGTTGATCATCCAGGTGAGCTTGGTGTTAACGCCAGGGCGCCAGGTTTCGGTCCAGGACGGGCGGTAGTAGAGGCCGCTGGTGGGACTGCCGTCGGCCGCGTAGTCGGCCGAGGTCCCCAGATTGCCCAGGTTGTACTGGTTGGAACCGGTGGACGTGCGGTTGAGGCTGGCGGCGTTGCCGTAGGTGGAATAGCTGCCGCCGTTGGCCCAGTAGTAATAGGGCATCACGGTCAGCGTGACGTCATCGTCGAGCTGGAAACGACCGGTGATCTGGGTAGTGAGGTTCTCGAACGGGTTGCGGTTGATGGCGTAGCTGGACGCCGTCATGTTGGTGTTGCCACCCACGGTGGTGTAGGTCGGCCGGTCGGCGAACTCGTAGCGCGGGTCGGCCTTGAACTGCGCCTTGCTGGCGGTGGCGTAGTTGTAGTTTTCCTGCTTGTGGTACCGGACGATCGCGTTGAGGCTGTTGCCTTCGCCGAACTTGTACAGGCTGTTCAGCTCGACCTTCTCCGCGTCCAGGTCGCCCTTGCCCTTCCACTTGTCGGCGTTGGTCTTGGACACGGAGATGTAGTTCGACAGGCCCATGTATTCGCCGGTGTTCAGGCGCACGAAGGACTTGGTCAGGTTGTTGCTGCCGAGGGTCTGCTTGGCGAAGACGCCGAAGTCCTTCTCGGGCGGCAACGACACCAGGCCGATGTTGCCGCCGGAGGCGCCGATGTGCGGCGCGTCGATCTCGGACGAACCCTGGGTGGCGAAGACCTCGCCGAGGTTCTCCGGGTCGCCCATCAGGTTCGGGTACAGCTCGTAGCTGCCGGAATCGTTGATCGGGATGCCATCCATGGAAACGCCGATCTGGTCGGATTGCATGCCGCGCATGGTGAAGGTGGTGCCGCTGAGGCCGGTGGAGTCGGTAGAGCTGACGTTGATACCCGGCTTGTATTTCAGCTTGTCGATGGCGTTCGCCGCCGGCGCCATCTTTTCCAGCGCCTCTTTGGTGATGGTGGTGCGCGCCTTGCCCGCCTCCTCCACAACCATCTGGCCATTGCCCAGGTTCTGCCCGGTGACTTTCACCTTGCCCACATCAACGGAATCTGCGGACTCTTCAGCGGCCAGCGCCGCCATCGTCCATCCCCCCAGGCCAGCGGCCAGGAACATTGCAAATAACTTATTAAACTTCACGGACCAAACTCCTCGATAAAAAGGAACGCCTTCGTTTATTTGATTAGTTATGGGTACTTGATCACTCGACGTTGTAACTAAAGGTCGCCGTAAATCGTTGTTTGTCTTTTCCCTGGAAGGCTTCGCTCGGGAACGGCGAAACTTTTTCCAATCGACGCAAACTTGTTTGTGCAGCCTTGTTCAGCAACATGTTCGTTGCCTTGCTTTCAATGCCTGCATCCAGGACATTCCCCACTCGGTCCACCAACAGCCAGACCACCACGTTGCCTTCGGGGCGCTGCAACGAAGCCTCGCGACCACGCGGGTATTGCTTGTATTTCTCCAGCTCCTTGCGCAGGGCGGCGGTGTAGACGCCCTCCATCGCCGCGCTGTTGTCGCGGCGTGCGGGCGGCGCCACCGGCACGCTCACCGGGGCCGGTGCGGGCGTCGGAGCCGGGGCTGGCGCTGTCTTGGCCACCACGGGCGGGGCGGGCTTGGGCTCCTGCTTGACCACCTGCAGCTTGGGCTTCTCCACCTGCTTCACCACAGGCTTGGGCACCGGTTTGGGGACGGGCTTGGGCTTCGGCGGCTCGATCACCACCGGCTCCTCGACTTCGGGCTCGGGCAGCGGCTCGGGTTCCGGCTGCGGCGCTTCGACCACGGGTTCCGGCTCGGGCGGTGGCGGCATGAAGTCGGCCGGATCCACCAGCGCGATTTCCACGGCGCTGTCGTCGTACTTGGGTTTCATCTGCAAGCTCTGCGAACTGGCGGAATAAACGAATACGAGAAGCAGGCAAGCCGCCGGCACACACGCAATGAACTTGCGAGTTCGATAGATAGGAAACATGGCGTCAGGATTTACGCGTGGCGATGGAAACGGAAGAGAAGCCATTGCCCTTGAGCAAGTCCATCACCGCCACCAGGCGCTTAACTTCCACGCCCTGGTCGCTATTGATGATGATGACCAACTTCTCGGCCGTGCCTTCCAGCACTTTCAACTGTTCGACCAGCAGGCTCTCGCTGACATCCTGGCCATCGAGCTGCAACTTCTCTTCCAGGCCCAGGGTGATCACCGCCTTGTTCTGCGGCTTCAACTGCTGGGCATGGGCGGCAGTCGGCAACTGCGTCTTGATGCCTACGGCGGGAATCACGTTGAGACTCACCAGCACGAAAAACACCAGCAGGAACATCATCACATCGATCATCGGGATGATCTCGATGTGGGCCTTCTTCTTCTTCGCAACGTCCCAGCTACGCATGAGGACACAACCTCCCACAGTCATCAGCGATGGGCGGCCGCAACCTGCCCTCATTTGATCCTGACCATCAACGCAGGATTGGCGCGAATGATGGCGAGTTCATGTAACGCTTTGATGACAGCACGGAGCGTGCCAGGAACTGACTTCACAATCAGAATTGAAATAAGCGTTTGATTGGCGGGCCCCGCAGCAGAGCCACAGGCTTCTGAGCGGTGAACTGGCTCATATCGGCCAATGCCCCAATCTGGCGACTTCGGCGAGCAGCCCGCACCAAGTTGTCTCAGCAGACAGGATCAAGCACTGATCGTCCGACAATTTATCAACCTGTCATCTACGTCAGGTTTCATGGGGGCAGCCGCCGCCCGTGCCGGACGCCCTTCCGGGCCCGTGGCGGCATGCCGGTTGCTAGTCAACCGACGAGCAAACCCATCGATGGAGTACGCAATGCGCAAGACGATCCACGCCCTGGCCCTCGCTGTCGCGGCAGCCTTCCCCACCGCCTTGCTGGCGGAGGAGGTACTGCCTTCGGAGGTGCACTGGGTTTCGGTAGAAGAGATCGGCGGCAGCCTGTCGGGGCAGGCGCCCATCAGCGTCGGTTTCGATATCGACGACACGCTGCTGTTTTCCAGCCCCTGCTTCTATCACGGCAAGCAGAAGTACTCGCCAGGCAGCGACGCCTACCTGCACGACATGCGCTTCTGGCAGGAAACCAACGGCGGTTGCGACCGCTACTCGCTGCCCAAGGAGGTAGGGCGCAGGCTGATCGACCTGCACCAGGCCCGGGGCGACCGCATCTTCTTCATCACCGGACGGCCGAGCACGCCCGGGGAGAAGCTCAGCGAGATCCTCCAGCAGACCTTCGCCATCAAGGCGATGAACCAGGTGATCTTCTCGTCCGGCCCGGAGAAGGCCGCGTTCATCCGCCAGCAGGGCATCGCGCTCTACTACGGCGATTCGGACAGCGACATCCGCTCGGCGCGGGACGCCGGCATCCGCGGCGTGCGGGTGATGCGTGCCGCCTCCTCGACCAACCAGCCGCTACCGGAGAACGGCGCGCTGGGCGAGGAGGTGATCATCGATTCGGATCACTGAGCCGGCTTCATCCGCTCGCGCAGCTCGGCGCAGTGATCCTTGGCCGGCAGCGCGGCGGTGTACCAGACGTAGTCGGCGCTGCCGGGCTCCACGGTCTTGCCGGCCTCGGCGAGGATCAGCACAGCACTGCCCTCCCCCGCACCGAGATCGGCCAGGTGCAGCGGCACGCCCAGGTCGCGGCGCACATGGAAGGCACCGGCGAAGAGCAGCGCCGGTTGCGGGGCCGCCAGCAGGCGCTCGGCCATGCGCCGGTCACGCTGCTGCTGCACGGCGAGCATGGCCGGGAACTGGCTCTCCGGCAGCAGCCCGCAATGGGACTCGCGGATCTGCTCGCGCAGGGCGCCCTGGACGGTGGCCGTGGTCGAGGCGGTGCCGCTGAGCGCTGGCTGCTCGCCATAGATGCGCATGATCTCGCTGCGATCCAGGTTCGCCGCCAGCAGCGGGTAAGGCTGGGCCAGCGCATGGCGCACGATCGGGCCATACATCGCCCAGTCCCAGTTCTTCTGCCAGGCCAGCGCGCTTTCCAGCTCACCTTCGCCGGCGCCGGAACGGATACGTGCGTGCACGGCATCCACCTTGGCCTGCTGGTCGGGGTTGAGCATTTCCAGCAGCAGGCTGCCCTGGCTGCGGCGGCCTTCCAGCGCCTGTAGCAGCCACAGCTGCAGGGCGTGGTGGTCGGGGTTGTCATGCTGCTCGCCCACCAGCACGCGCGGCGCCTCGGCGAGACGGTCGAGCAATTGCTGCGGGCTCAGGGTTTCGCCACTGCGCAGGTCGCGGATCACACCGAGATCGGCATGCTGGCGGGCCTCCGGGCTTTGCCACTGCGGCAGGGGCGGGGTGGCCTGGCACGCCGCCAGGGACGCGATGACGAGCAGGAGAAGCAGACGCATGGATGGATTCCTCGGGTTCGTTCAGCGCGCGACGATCAGGGGATGGCCGCGTTCCGGGTGGCGCTGCACCAGCACGTCGAGGCCGAACACGGCCTTCAGCGGCTCGGGTTGCAGCACCTCGTCCGGCGTGCCCAGCACATGGGGGCGCCCGTCGCAGAGCAGCAGCAGGCGGTCGCAGTAGCGCGCCGCCAGGTTCAGGTCATGAAGGATCACCAGCACCGCGGCGCCACGCCCGGCGAAATCGCGCACCGCCTGCAGGGTGGTGTGCTGGTGCAGGGGGTCGAGCATGGAGGTGGGCTCGTCCAGCAGCAGGTGCTGCCCTTCCGCGCCCGGCCACAGTTGCGCCAGCACCCGCGCCAGATGCACGCGCTGGCGCTCGCCGCCGGAGAGCGCGAGGTAGCTGCGCCCGGCCAGGTGCGCGGCATCGGCCGCATCCAGGGCTTCGCCGATGATTTCCGCATCGCGCACGCGACCCGTCGCGTGGGGCAGGCGACCCATGCCGACCACCTCCTCGACGCGGAAGCCGAAGTTAAGGGTGGAGCTCTGCGGCAATACCGCCAGGCGCTGGGCACGCTGCGGGCCGGTCCATTCGGCAAGCGGGCGCTGCTCCAGGCTGACCTGGCCAGCGGCCAGGCCCAGCTCGCCGCTCAGGGCGCCGAGCAGGGTGCTCTTGCCCGCGCCGTTGGGGCCGAGCACGCCCAGCACTTCGCCGGGGCGCAGCTCCAGGTCCACGCCCGCCAGCACGACGGTGCTGCCGCGGTGCACTTCAAGCTGTTCGACACGCAGCATCAGTGACGCCCCCGCAGCAGCAGATAGAGGAAGAAGGGCGCGCCGATCAGCGCGGTGACGATGCCGATGGGCATCTCCGCCGGCGCCAGCACCAGGCGCGCGGCCAGGTCGGCGAACAGCAGCAGGCTGGCACCGGCCAGCGCCGAGGCCGGCAGCAGGACGCGGTGATCCGGCCCGGCGACCAGGCGCACCAGGTGCGGCACCACCAGGCCGATGAAGCCGATCAACCCCGCAGCGGCCACCGCAGCACCGACGCCCAGCGCCGTGCACAGCACCAGCTCGCGCTTGAGCTTCTCGACTTCGAAGCCCAGGTGACGCGCCTCGGACTCGCCCAGCAGCAAGGCGTTCAGCGCCTTGGCCCGGCGCGGCAGCCACAGCGCCACCGCCCCGGTGATCAGCAGCAGCGGCCACAGCCGCGCGTAGCTGGCGCCGTTGAGGCTGCCCAGGTTCCAGAAGGTCAGGGTGCGCAAGGTGGCGTCGTCCGCCAGGTAGGTGAACAGGCCGATGCAGGCGAAGGCCAGGGCGTTGAGGGCGATGCCGGCGAGCAGCATGGTCACCACGCTGGTCTGCCCGTCGCGACGGCCGAGGCGATAGACCAGCGCCGTCACCCCCAGGCCGCCGGCGAAGGCGCAGGCGGAGAGCAGGTAGGGCGCGATGTTCTCGGACAGCCCGCCGAGGGCCGCACCGCCGACGATGGCCACCGCCGCGCCGAGGGCCGCACCGCTGGAAACGCCGACCAGGCCGGGGTCCGCCAGCGGGTTGCGGAACAGGCCCTGCATGGCCACGCCGGACAGCGCCAGCACCGCGCCAACGGCAAGGCCCAGCAAGGTACGCGGCAGGCGGATCTGCCCGAGGATCAGTTCGGCCTGCTCCAGGCCTTCGGGCGCCAGGGGCATTCCGGCCAGACGCAGGGCAGCGCGCAGGGTGTCGCCCAACGGCAGGCTCACCGGGCCGAGGGCCAGGGACAGCCAGAGGGCGAGCGCGAGCAAGGCGCCCAGTGCGATGAACAGTGGGCGCGAATGTACAGCTGAGGTCATGGCTGGTTCTGGCTGTTAGCGGTCAGGGCTGGAGCCTGAGGATAAAAGCCTGCGGACAGCGCAGCCACTCCATCCGGCAGGCGCGGGCCGAGGCCGCCCACCAGCAGGGTCGGGTCCAGCGGCAGCAGGCGGCCCTGCTTGCCGGCGCGGGTCATGGCCAGGGCGGGGTTCTGCTTGAGCAGCGCGGCCTTGGCTTCTTCACCTTCGAGACGGCGATCGGCGAACACCACCACGTCCGGGTCCAGTGCCGCCAGCGCCTCGTTGGAGATGGCCTTGTAGCCGAGGTGATCGGTGATGTTCTGGCCTCCGGCCTGTTCGATGATCCAGGCGGCGGCGGTGTCCTTGCCGGCGGCCATGGGGTTGCTGCCGGCATGGCCGAGCAGCAGCAGGACGCGCGGCGCCTTCTGCGTGCGCTGGGTCTCGGCGACCCATTTGGCCTGCTGCTCGAAGCGCTGGCTGTAGTCGGCGAAGACCTTTTGCGCGCGAGCCTCGTCACCCAGCAGGCCGCCGATCAGCTTGAGGTTCTTCTCCAGCACCGGCAGCTCGGCCTTGGACGGCAGCAGCTCGATGCGCACCCCTGCGGCCTTGACCTGCTCGATCACCGGCGGCGGGCCCATTTCCTCGGTGCCCAGCAGCATGTCCGGGCGCAGCGAGAGAATGCCCTCGGCGGCCAGCTGGCGCTGGTAGCCGATGCTCGGCAGCGACTTCAGCGAGGCGGGGTTGAGGCTGGTGGTGTCGACGCCCACCAGCTTGCTTTCGCCACCCAGCGCCACCACCCACTCACTGAGGGAGCCACCGGCACTGACCCAGCGTTGCGGCAGCGGATCGGCGGCCAGCGCCGCTTGGCTCAGGAACAGGCCAGCGCACAGGCCGGCAAGGGAAACAGCAACACGCATCCTATGACTCCTTCAGATTCAGGCGGAACGACGCCCCGGCATGGGCGGGGCGTCGGGGTGGATCGGGCCGGGGCTCGGCCAGGCGTCAGAGCGCCGGGGCGGTCTCGGCCAGGGCACGCCAGTCTTCACGCTCCGGGATGCCCGGTTTGCGCGCGCCGAACAGTTGTACCACCAGTTCGCCCTCGGCATCGAAGGCTTCCCAGCTGGTGATCACGCCGTCGCTGCTGGGCTTGCGCACGCGCCACAGCTCGGTCACGCCCGGGGTTTTCAGGTGCAGGTTGAACTCGGGGTCGAGCACGTTGAACCAGGTGTCCATCCACTTCAGGTTCTGCACCGGGCCGCTGTGGATCTGGATGCAGTGACGGTTGCCGACGAACACCATGATGGGGATGTCCTTCTCGCCGGCCGCTTCCAGCAGGCGAGGCAATTCGGCGGTGTCCAGCTTCTCGGCCCACTCGGTGCCGGCCAGGCGCAGGGCCTGGGTGCGCGCCGCGCCGTGCTTCTTCAGCAGGGCGAAGAAGTGGTGGGTGTCCTTCAGGGTGGACCAGCCTTCACGCAGGCCGGCGACGTCGATCTCGGCATCGGGCTTGGCCGGCTCGGCGACGGGCAGCGGCTGCAGGTCCAGCTCGGTGCTCTGCTCCTCGGCCTGGAAGCGCTCGACCAGCGGCGCCCAGGCAGCGACTTCGCTGCGCTCGGTGAGGAACACCTTGTGCACGGCCACGCCCTGCTTGTCGAAGATCTGGATGCTGCGCTGGGTGCCGCGCGGGGTCTCTTCGGCGACGGCGAACACGCTGGACCAGCCACCGAGGAACAGGCGCAGGTCGATGTCGGCGGATACCACCAGGCCCATCTGCCCATTGGCCATCACCGACACGTCGCGGTAGACGCCCTTGCGCTCATGCACGCAATGCTCGTTGCGGGTCAGCGCCATGATGTGGCCCAGCTCACCCAGCGCGGGCAGCAGGTTCGCCCACTCGGGGCGCAGGCGCACGGCATCCACGCCCAGGCGGCTGGCGGTGAGCTCGCCCTCGCTGACCGAGAGGCGCTCGGCGGCGTCACGGGCGCGCAGGCGCGGCTCTTCGCCACGCAGCGTCTGCCAGGCCTGGTACAGGGCGGGGCCCGCCGTGGCGGTTTGGGTGAGGGCAGTCATGGTGTCACTCCTTCAGGATCAACGGCTCGCCGTAAGGGCGAATTCAATGGGTATTCTCACGCGGCTCGGTACCGGCTCGCCGTCCTGGACCTCGGGACGGAAACGCCAGCTGGCGACCGCGTTCATGGCCGCTTCGTCGAGGCTCTCGATGCCTGACGAGCGCAGCAATTTCATCTCCCGCAGCCCGCCGCGCTCGTCCAGGCGGACCTCCACCAGGACCACGCCCTGCTGGTTGCGGCGGCGCGCCTGGGCTAGGTAGATCGGGGGCTTGGGCGGTGTAAGGAAGGAAGGCTGGTCGATGACCGCCTCGGCTTTCGGTAACTTGGCGGCGATGGCGACCTGCTGGGCGGGTGCCGGCTGCGGGGTAGCGCTGGGCGTCGACGCTGCGGCTTGCGCCACGCTCGGCTCGCTGCTGGGGCGGGATTGCGGGCGCGGCGTGGGCTCGACGCGAGCGACCTTGCGCGCGGGGGTTTCAGGGCTGACCAGGCGCGGCTTGACGGCAGCGGGCTTGGCCTCCGCTACCGGGCGGCTCTGCGGCTCCACCTTGCGGGGAGCCGGTGCCGGACGCGCCACGGGCTCAGCCACGGCAGGCGTCGGTTCGGCCAGGCTGACCAGGTGCACCACTTCCTCCCGGGCTTTTCCCCGGGCGATAGCCGGCTCCGCCCGCAGGTCGTGCAGGAGCCATGCAAACCCCGCGTGCGCGACGAGCGACAGCGCAAGGCAAAGTGGAATACGCGGCATTTTCAGCCCTGATCATTTAAATGCGAATACATTTGATAATTGTTTGCATTTGCCTGTCAACCTCATTATGTTCTGCGCCGATGCCAATCTGCGATCACCAGAGAGGCCGGCGAAAACGATGGTCAGGATGGCCATCAGGAAAGGCACCAGAGGCATGACGCCCGTGGCTTCCAGCCACACCAGAAGTGCCCGGCCGGTCCCTGGTTACGCCTTGAACCCGGGAGTCCATCCATGTCGCTTCGCCCCCCCTTCGCCCGCCGCCCCTGGCTGGCCTTGCTTCTTCTTTCCCCTTCCCTCGCCCTGGCCGCGGAAAAAACCGCGACCCAGTTCGACACCGTCACCGTTACCGCCACCCGCAGCGAGCAGACGCTCGACCAGGTGCCAAACACAGTGTCGGTAATGACTGAACGAGAGATCGACCAGAAGAACGTAAAAAATATTCAGGATCTGGTGCGTTACGAGCCGGGGGTAACGGTGAGCGGAGCGGGCAGTCGCTTCGGTCTGTCCGGCTTCACCATCCGCGGCCTGGGCGGCAACCGCGTGCTGACACAGGTGGACGGCGTCTCGGTTCCCGATGCGTTCGACTTCGGACCCTTCCTCAACGCGCGCCGCAACTATGTCGACATGGACACGGTCAAGCAGGTGGAGATCATCCGTGGCCCAGCCTCATCGCTTTATGGCAGCGATGCGATCAGCGGCGCGGTGAGCTTCATCACCAAAGACGCCGCCGACTACCTGGATGAAGGCAACGACACCTACGCCCGCCTCAAGACCGGTTACGACGGTTCGGATGACAGCTGGATGCGCAGCGCCACCTTCGCCGCCCGCCAGGGCTCGGTCGACGGCGTGCTGCATATCGGCCGCCGCGATGGCCAGGCCGTGGACACCTACGGTGGACGCAGCGGTATCGGCGCGGGCCGTGAAGAGGCCAACCCGCAGGACTACACCGCCGAGAACCTGCTGGCCAAGGTCGGCTGGAACTACAACGACACCGACCGCCTGCAGCTGACCTATGACCGCTACGCGGACGATGCCGACACCAAGGTCCTGAACGAGTACAGCACCACTGCGGCCGTGCGCACCTCGGACGCCCAGGACAGCACCGACCGCCAGCGCATCAGCCTGCAGAACCAGTTCGAGATCGGCAGCGTACTGGCGGACAAGGCCGAATGGCAGATCAGCTACCAGGACAGCCAGATCCGCCAGCGCACCTTCCAGACCCGCGTGGTCAGCGGCGTAGTGCGTGATCGCACCCGTGACTCCAACTACCAGGAGAAGCTCTGGAACCTGAATGCCAAGTTCGACAAGCTGTTCGAAACCGGCATCGCCCAGCACCACCTCATCTATGGCGTGGACCTGAAGCGCCTGGAAAGCAGCGACCTGCGCAAAGGCCGTGAAGTGGTCCGCGCCACCGGTGCCGTGGTGCCGCAGAACCCGGCAGCAGGCGACGAGATCTTCCCGCTCAGCGACTTCCCGGATCCGACCACCTTCGAGCACGCGGTCTTCGCCCAGGACAGCATCCAGATCGGCCGCTGGACCCTGCTGCCGGGCCTGCGTTACGACCACTACAAGATGGAACCGGATGTCACCCAGGAATACCTGAACAGCCAGCCGATCTCGCGCAACCCGGCCAACTACAGCGATCACGCGCTGTCGCCCAAGTTCGGTGTCACCTACCAGGTGGATGATGCCCACAGCGTCTATGGCCAGTACGCCGCCGGCTTCCGCGCTCCCAACCCGGTAAACATCTTCGGTGAGTTCATCAACTTCGGCCGCAACTACCAGACCATCGCCAACACCAACCTCAAGGCCGAAACCAGCGACAGCTACGAGCTGGGCGTGCGCGGCAAGTACGACGTCGGCAGCCTGGGCGTCGCGCTGTTCTACAACCGCTACGACGACTTCATCGAACAGGTGACCCTGCCCAGCGACCCGACCGGCAATGGCCGGATGACCTTCCAGTACCAGAACCTCGATCGCGTCACCATCCGTGGTGCCGAAGCGCGCGGCGAACTGTTCCTCGGTCAACTGGGCCTGCCGGAAGGCACCCGCCTGCGCGGCTCCATCGCCTATGCCCGTGGCAAGGACGAAGGCCGTGGCCAGCCACTCAACAGCGTCGACCCGCTCAAAAGCGTGCTCGGTATCGGCTATGACGCGCCCAGCGGCAAATTCGGCGGCGAACTGGCCTGGACCCTGGTCGCAGCCAAGGACCGCATCGACGACACCCAACTGGCCAACCAGTACAAGCCATCGGGCTATGGCCTTCTCGACCTCAATGGTTACTGGCAGGTCACCGAGCAGTTCTCGGTCAATGCCGGCCTGTTCAACCTGACCGACAAGGAATACTCCCAGTGGGGTGATGTGCGCGGCCTTACCTCCACCAACACCGGGCTGGTCCGCTACACCCAGCCGGGTCGTTATGGCGCGATCAACCTGATCTGGGAGATCTGACCCTTTCAGCGCAAGGACGCGCACCCCCCTTGGCAATCCACGGCAGCACGGGATAATGCCCGCCTGCCGTGGAGACGCCGATGATCCTGCTATGCCGCCCCGACGAACTGGCCGAAGGCCAGAGCCGGGGCTTTCTGATCGATGACCTGAAGCTGCTGCTGGTTCGCCGGGAGGGCCGGGTCCATGCCTACGAAAACCGCTGCCCGCACCGGGGCATTCCCCTGGAATGGCAACCGGACCACTTTCTCGACGACAGCGGCAGCCTGATCCAGTGCGCCACCCACGGCGCACTGTTCCTTATCGAATCCGGTGAATGCGTGGCCGGGCCTTGCGCTGGGGAGTCCCTGCGCGCCCTTGAATGCAGTGAAGATGACAGGGGCATCTGGCTAAAGCGTTAGCTCTGTACCCATAACGTGTTGAGCCTCGGCCAAACTAGATGTTACGCATTGCAGATACTGCTTTCCGTTCAGCATTTATGCTGGCTTGAACACTCCAATCATTCAGTATCTATCCAGTCGCACCCAACGCACCTCAACGTCCCCATCACAGGAATTAAGCCGAAAGCTTTTCAGCAACGAAAAATGCTGACGCCATGAAAAGCGCACTCAATAGAAAAGAGTACCTACCGCGCTTATACACAGCATTAAACCGCCCTTCCCCCCAATTTTTCCGCCTGATGAACTCAATGAAGAAAGCGGCATTCCCCACCACTTCGAAAAGCGCCGTGTAGCGGAAGTCAGCCGGAGCAAGACCTTCTTTCTTCATGCCAACCAATGCACTCAGAAAAAATACATAAAGTGCGGTAAACAGAAACCCCAATCCAAGAAACACGAAAAACATACCGAACATACTAGCCACCTACTTTAAATCCCGCTCCAAACAACGTTCTCGATATATGATCCAAGATTGAAACTCGCATCATACTCAACAACAGAAACTCATCTGCCCTGACACCCACCCAATCGACACACCCAATAGGTTGCTCGAACGCACATGGCCTCCCGCCTGAACCATTTTTTCTTCCCTAAGCGCCAACTGCCTTCCCCCTCTCTCAAGGACCACAGCTCCTCCAACTCCTTTGAAAGAGCCAGAATCGATATAAATCCAGGGAAGTTTCAGCCCGATAAATAACCCAGTCAGAGCAGCACTTGCAGCCTGCGCTGCAGCACCAGCCCTTCAGGGCTGACCTCGGCGCCATAGGCGAGCACCTCCACCCCGGCGGTTTTGGCGTCGGCCAGTGCTGCGGCGTACGCCGGGTCGATCTCCTCCGCTGCGCGCACAGCCTCGATGCCGGAGAGGTTGACGCAATAGAACTGCACCGCGCGCATGCCCTGGCGCGCCAGCGCCGCCAGCTCGCGCAGGTGCTTGCTGCCCCGCACCGTGACGGCATCGGGGAAGGCCCCCACGGCGGTGCCGTCGAAGCCCAGGGTCACGCTTTTCACTTCCACGAACACTTCGCCCGTCGGGTAGTCCAGGCGGAAGTCGGCGCGACTGTTTTCCACGCCGTAGGCGACCTCGCGCTTGAGCGCGGTGAAGCCGGCCAGCTCGGGAATCAGGTCGGCGCGCAGGGCTTCCTCTACCAGGGCGTTGGCCCGTGCGGTGTTCACACAGGCCAGGCGCCCCTGGGGCGTTTCGGTGATTTCCCAGGTGCCGGGGAGTTTGCGCTTAGGGTCGTTGGAGCGGCTGAACCAAACCCGGCAGCCTTCGCTCATGCAGTTGAGCATCGAGCCGGTGTTCGGGCAGTGGATGGTCAGCAGCTCGCCGTCGAGGGTCTCGATATCGGCGAGGAAGCGCTTGTAGCGGCGCAGCAGGCGGCCCTGCTCCAGGGGCGGCTCGAACTTCATGCCGTCAGCGCCGCCCAGGTCTTCAGGCCTCGGGCGATGCGCTGCACCGCCTCTTCCAGGCGCGGCAGGCTCTGGGTGTAGGCGAAACGCACATGCTGGTTGGCCAGGTGGCGACCGAAATCCAGGCCCGGGGTGAAGGCCACGTGCTCGGTTTCGATGAAGTGCCGGCAGAAGGCGTAGGCGTCCTGGGTGAAGGCGGAAACATCTGCATATAGATAGAAGGCGCCTTCCGGCTCGACGGCAATGCGGAAGCCCAGCTCGCGCAGGGCGGGCAGCAGGTAGTCGCGACGGCGGGCGAACTCGACGCGCCGCTCTTCGAGTATCGCCAGGGTATCCGGCTCGAAGCAGGCCAGGGCAGCGTGCTGGGCCATGGAGGGGGCGCTGATGTAGAGGTTCTGCGCCAGTTTCTCCAGTTCGGGCACCGCGTCCGTCGGCGCCACCAGCCAGCCGAGCCGCCAGCCGGTCATGCCGAAGTACTTGGAGAAGCTGTTGAGCACGAAGGCGTCGTCATCCACTTCCAGCACGCTGGCGGCATCCACACCATAGGTGAGGCCGTGGTAGATCTCGTCGACCACCAGGTGCCCGCCCTTGGCCTTCAGCGCGGCGGAAAGGCCGCCCAGCTCGTCGCGGGTGAGCAGCGTGCCGGTAGGGTTGGCGGGCGAGGCGACCAGGGCGCCGACGCTGTCGCCATCCCAGTAGCGCTCCACCAGGTTCGGGGTGAGCTGGTAGCGGCTTTCGGGGCCGACCGGCACCAGTTGCGCCGCGCCTTCCACCAGGCGCAGGAAGTGACGGTTGCAGGGGTAGCCCGGGTCGGCGAGCAGCCAGTGGCGGCCCGGGTCGACCAGCAGGCTCGCGGCCAGCAACAAAGCCCCTGAACCGCCGGGAGTAATCAGGATGCGTTCGGGGTCGATATCCAGGTCGTAGCGATCGCCATAGAACCCGGCGATGGCACTGCGCAGTTGCGGCAGGCCCCGTGCGGCGGTGTAGCGCGTGTGGCCGGCGGCCAGGGCAGCCTGCCCCGCCTGGACGATGGGCGCGGCGGTGCTGAAGTCCGGCTCGCCGATCTCCAGGTGGATGACGTCATGCCCCTGGGCCTGCAACTCGTTGGCGCGAGCCAGCAGGGCCATCACGTGGAAGGGTTCTATGGCACGGCTGCGTGCACTGTATGACTGGGCCATCGGCCTTCCTTTATTAGCGCAAAGAGCGGATTCTACCGAATGGTCCGGGAAGGCTGCAGCAACCAAGATAACTGGGAGTAGCGTGCCCGGAGTCGATCTGGTAAGTTCGCCCGCTTGCAGTCGCAGGGCCGGGTTACCGGCGATGGACCAGAACCTGCGCAATGGATTAGAGAAAGTGAGAGGCGGCCATTCATGCCCACCAAAGCTAAGCAACAGAGCAGCCAACTGATCCGTGGTTTCGAGCCCTACCAGGAAACCAAGGGTGAGGAATACATGAGTGATCGCATGCGCGCTCACTTCACCAGCATCCTCAACAAGTGGAAGGTTGAGCTGATGGAAGAAGTGGATCGTACCGTGCACCACATGCAGGACGAAGCCGCTAACTTCCCCGATCCGGCCGACCGCGCCAGCCAGGAAGAAGAATTCAGCCTGGAACTGCGTGCCCGCGACCGCGAGCGCAAGCTGATCAAGAAGATCGACGAGACCCTGCAGCTGATCGAAGACAACGATTACGGCTGGTGCGACTCCTGCGGCGTCGAGATCGGCATCCGCCGCCTCGAAGCACGCCCCACCGCTACGCTCTGCATCGATTGCAAGACGCTGGCGGAGATCAAGGAAAAGCAACTCGGTTCCTGATCCCAGAACGGGGCGCTTCGGCGCCCCGTTTCGTTTCAGCAGGCCCGCATCCCAATGAGCTCCCCCGCCTACATCGGCCGCTTCGCGCCCACGCCCAGCGGTTATCTGCACTTCGGCTCCCTTGTCGCCGCCCTCGCCTCCTACCTCGACGCCCGCGCCGTGGGTGGCCGCTGGCTGCTGCGCATGGAGGACCTCGACCCACCCCGTGAAGTGGCCGGCGCCCAGGACGCGATACTGCGCACCCTGGAAAGCTACGGCTTCGAGTGGGACGGTGAACTGGTGCGCCAGAGCGACCGCCACGACGTCTATGCCCAGGTGATCGACCGCCTGTTCGACCAGGGCCTGGCCTATGCCTGCACCTGCTCGCGCAAGCAGCTCGAAGGCCACCAGGGCGTCTACCCCGGTTTCTGCCGCAATGCGCTGCATCCCCAACACGACGCCGCGATCCGCCTGCGCGTGCCGGAGCTGATCTATGGCTTCACCGACCGCGTGCAGGGCGAGTTCCGCCAGCACCTGGGGCGCGAAGTCGGCGATTTCGTCATCCGCCGCCGCGATGGCCTCTACGCCTACCAATTGGCAGTGGTGCTCGACGACGCCTGGCAGGGCATGACCGATGTGGTGCGCGGTGCCGACCTGCTCGACTCCACGCCGCGCCAGTTGTACCTGCAGGAGCTGCTGGGCCTGCCGCAGCCGCGCTACCTGCACGTGCCGCTGATCATCCAGCCGGACGGCCACAAGCTGGGCAAGTCCTACCGCTCCCCACCGCTGCCGGCCGACCAGGCCGCGCCGCTGCTCAACCGTGCGCTGCGTGCACTGGGCCAACGCCCCCCGCAGGAGCTCGCCGACGCCAGCGCCCGCGAGGTGCTGGACTGGGGCATCGCCAACTGGGACGCCACGCGCATCCCCGGCAGCCGCACCCTGGCCGAAGCGCAATTGCGCTAGGCGCCACCCCCCTCGCACCGGCATCTGGCATTCGCTACCATCGCCGCACTCCCGACGTGAGATGCGGCATGTATATCTACCGACTGGTCCTGCTCCTGGTGGTGGGGATCTACCTGTTCTCCCCCGCCATCATGGATTGGTGGATCGACCCCAATGGGGCCTGGTACCGCCCCTACCTGCTCTGGCTGATCCTGATCGTGGTGACCTTCATCCTCCAGAGCCAACGCGATGCTGACGAGCTTTAGCCTGAGCCAGCTGATCCTGATCAGCGCGGCTTACCTGTTCACCCTGTTCGGCGTCGCCTGGCTCAGCGACCGTGGTTTCGTACCGCGGCGCATCGTCCGCCATCCGCTGACCTACACCCTGTCGCTGGGCGTCTATGCCAGCGCCTGGGCCTTCTATGGCACGGTCGGCCTGGCCTACCAGTACGGCTACGGCTTCCTCGCCAGCTACCTGGGCATCTCCGGCGCCTTCCTCCTCGCGCCCGTGCTGCTGTACCCGATCCTGCGCATCACCCGCACCTACCAGCTGTCTTCGCTGGCGGACCTGTTCGCCTTCCGCTTCCGCAGCACCTGGGCCGGCGCGCTGACCACGCTGTTCATGCTGGTGGGTGTGTTGCCGTTGCTGGCATTGCAGATCCAGGCGGTGGCGGATTCCATCGGCATCCTCACCCGCGAGCCGGTGCACGACCGCGTGGCCCTAGGCTTCTGCGCCCTGATCACGCTGTTCACCATCCTCTTCGGTGCACGCCACATCGCCACCCGGGAGAAACACGAGGGCCTGGTCTTCGCCATCGCCTTCGAATCCCTGGTCAAGCTCACCGCCCTCGGCGGCATCGGCCTCTACGCGCTGTACGGCGTATTCGGCGGCCCCCATGAACTGGAGCTGTGGCTGCTGCAGAACCAGGCAGCGCTCTCCACCCTGCACACCCCACTGCAGGAAGGCCCCTGGCGCACGCTGCTGCTGGTGTTCTTCGCCTCGGCCATCGTGATGCCGCACATGTATCACATGACCTTCACCGAGAACCTCAACCCCCGCGCCATGGTAAGCGCCAGCTGGGGCCTGCCGCTGTTCCTGCTGCTGATGAGCCTGGCGGTGCCGCTGATCCTCTGGGCCGGCCTCAAGCTGGGTGCCACCACCAACCCGGAATACTTCACCCTCGGCCTGGGCATCGCCGTGAACAGCGACGCCCTGGCACTGCTCGCCTATGTCGGCGGGCTGTCGGCGGCCAGCGGCCTGATCATCGTGCTGACCCTGGCACTGTCGGGGATGGCGCTGAACCACCTGGTGCTGCCGCTCTACCAGCCGCCGTCGGAAGGCAACATCTACCGCTGGCTGAAATGGACGCGCCGGGCGCTGATCGTCGCCATCATCATGGCGGGCTACGGCTTCTATCTATTGCTGGGTGCCGAGCAGGACCTTTCCAACCTGGGCATCGTCGCCTTCGTCGCCACCCTGCAGTTCCTTCCCGGCGCCCTGTCGGTGCTTTACTGGCCGACCGCCAACAGCCGTGGTTTCATCGCCGGCTTGCTGGCCGGTATCGGCGTCTGGCTGTTCAGCATGCTGCTGCCGCTGGTGGGCAACCTGCAGGGCATCTACCTGCCGCTGTTCAACGCCATCTACGTACTCGACGACACCAGCTGGCACATCGCGGCCATCGCCTCGCTGGCCGCCAACGTGCTGGTCTTCACCCTGGTCTCGCTGTTTACCGATGCCAGCGCCGAAGAGCGTGGTGCCGCCGAGGCCTGCGCCGTGGACAACGTGCGCCGCCCGCAACGCCGCGAACTGGTGGCCGGCTCGCCCCAGGAATTCTCCGCGCAACTGGCCAAGCCGCTGGGCGCGAAGACCGCGCAGAAGGAGGTGGAGCAAGCCCTGCGCGACCTGCACCTGCCCTTCGACGAACGCCGCCCCTATGCCCTGCGTCGCCTGCGCGACCGCATCGAGGCCAACCTTTCCGGGTTGATGGGGCCCAGCGTGGCCCAAGACATGGTCGAGACCTTCCTGCCGTACAAGTCCGGCAGCGAAAGCTACGTCACCGAGGACATCCACTTCATCGAGAGCCGCCTGGAGGACTACCACTCCCGCCTCACCGGCCTGGCCGCCGAGCTGGACGCCCTGCGCCGCTACCACCGCCAGACCCTGCAGGAACTGCCGATGGGCGTGTGCTCGCTGGCCAAGGACCAGGAAATCCTCATGTGGAACCGTGCCATGGAGGAGCTCACCGAAATCCCTGCCCAGCGCGTGGTCGGCTCGCGCCTCTCGGCCATCGCCGAACCCTGGAAAGGGCTGCTGGAAAGCTTCATCAACCTGCCCGACGAGCACCTGCACAAGCAGCGCCTGCAGCTGGAGGGCCAGACCCGCTCGCTGAACCTGCACAAGGCGGCCATCGACGAGCCCCTGGCGCCCGGTAACAGTGGCCTGGTACTGCTGGTGGAAGACGTTACCGATACCCAGTTGCTGGAAGACAAACTGGTGCACTCCGAGCGCCTGGCGTCCATCGGTCGCCTCGCCGCCGGCGTCGCCCACGAGATCGGCAACCCCATCACCGGCATCGCCTGCCTGGCGCAAAACCTGCGCGAAGAGCGTGAGGGTGATGGCGAGCTCACCGAGATCAGCAGCCAGATACTGGAACAGACCAAGCGCGTGTCACGCATCGTCCAGTCGCTGATGAGCTTCGCCCATGCCGGCGGCCGCCAGCAGGCCACCGAGCCGGTGTGCCTGGCCGATGTGACCCAGGACGCCATCGGCCTGCTATCGCTGAACAAGCGCAGCGTCGACGTGGAGTTCTTCAACCTGTGCGACCCGGAACACGTCGCCGAGGGCGACCCGCAGCGCCTCGCCCAGGTGCTGATCAACCTGCTCTCCAACGCCCGCGACGCCTCCCCGCCCGGTAGCGCGATACGCGTGCGCAGCGAGATATCCGACCACGCGGTCGACCTTATAGTGGAGGACGAAGGGAGCGGGATTCCCAAGGCGATCATGGACCGCCTGTTCGAGCCGTTCTTCACCACCAAGGACCCGGGCAAGGGGACCGGCCTGGGCCTCGCGCTGGTCTATTCGATCGTGGAAGAGCATTATGGCCACATCACCATCGAAAGCCCGGCCGACCCCGAACAACAGCGCGGCACCCGAATCAGGGTGACGTTGCCACGATTTGTCGAAGCGACGTCCGCTGTGATCTGAGACCGTCGAGAGAGCTGAATTTAATGCCACATATTCTCATCGTCGAAGACGAAACCATTATCCGTTCTGCCTTGCGCCGCCTGCTTGAACGCAACCAATACCAGGTCAGCGAAGCAGGTTCCGTCCAGGAAGCCCAGGAGCGCTACAGCATCCCCGGCTTCGACCTGATCGTCAGCGACCTACGCCTTCCCGGCGCCCCCGGCACCGAGCTGATCAAGCTCGCCCAGGGCACCCCGGTGCTGATCATGACCAGCTACGCCAGCCTGCGCTCGGCCGTGGACTCGATGAAAATGGGTGCGGTGGACTACATCGCCAAGCCCTTCGACCACGACGAAATGCTGCAAGCCGTCGCGCGCATCCTCAAGGAGCGCCAGGAAGGCAAAGGCGCCCCGGCCGAACGCAGCGGTAACGCGCGCGGCACGGAAAAAGCCGCAGCGAGCAGCAGCGCCGCAGACGGCGAAATCGGCATCATCGGCTCCTGCGGCGCGATGCAGGAGCTGTACAGCAAGATCCGCAAGGTCTCGCCCACCGACTCCACCGTCCTGATCCAGGGCGAATCCGGTACCGGCAAGGAACTGGTGGCCCGCGCCCTGCACAACCTCTCCCGCCGCGCCAAGGCGCCGCTGATCTCGGTGAACTGCGCCGCGATCCCGGAGACCCTGATCGAATCCGAGCTCTTCGGCCACGAGAAAGGCGCGTTCACCGGCGCCAGCGCCGGCCGCGCCGGCCTGGTGGAAGCGGCCGACGGCGGCACCCTGTTCCTCGATGAAATCGGCGAGCTGCCGCTGGAAGCCCAGGCGCGCCTGCTGCGCGTGCTGCAGGAAGGCGAGATCCGCCGGGTCGGCTCGGTGCAATCGCAGAAGGTCGATGTGCGCTTGATCGCCGCGACCCACCGCGACCTGAAGACGCTGGCCAAGACCGGCCAGTTCCGCGAAGACCTCTATTACCGCCTCCATGTGATCTCGCTGAAGCTGCCCGCCCTGCGCGAGCGCGGTAACGACGTGATCGAGATCGCTCGCGCCTTCCTCGCCCGCCAATGCACACGCATGGGGCGCGAAGACCTGCGCTTCGCCCACGATGCGGAGCAGGCCATCCGTCATTACCCCTGGCCGGGCAACGTGCGCGAACTGGAGAACGCCATCGAGCGCGCGGTGATCCTGTGCGAAAGCCCGGACATCTCCGCCGAGCTGCTGGGCATCGACATCGAGCTGGACGACCTGGATGACGACGTCTTCCTCGATTCGCCCATGCAAAGCGCCAGCAGCAGCCACGAGCCGACCGAAGACCTGTCACTGGAAGACTACTTCCAGCACTTCGTCCTCGAGCACCAGGATCATATGACCGAGACCGAGCTTGCCCGAAAACTGGGCATCAGCCGCAAATGCCTGTGGGAACGCCGCCAGCGCCTCGGTATCCCCCGCCGCAAATCGGGTGCAGCCACCTCCTGAGGCGGTGAACCTCAGGAGTAGAGCGGTGCGGCGGATTGCATCGCTTTGTTACCGCGTTAATCTCTCGTAACAAAAGCCGGGTCTTAAGGTAACGAAAGCCCGGCTTTTTTGTACCTGCCGATCCATCCCTGATCTTCGCAAACCCTTGATTTACAAGGATTCGCAAAAGTTGGCACGGCAACTGCTTTATCTCCAGTACAACAACAATAACAAACGTGTAACCCCACAATAAAAACAAGACGTATCGACTCCAGCACAACAAAAACAAAACCGCGGAGGCGCAGCTAACTGATTCTTTTGGAGAGGAGTTGCCTTTGGGGCTCGCCCCACGACCAGGCTGAGAACAACAAAACTGCCCTTAGGCAGCGCCGGAACTGGTTGGATCACGGAATGATCATGGCACCGTCAGCGTCCAAAGCAATCCGTTTGCTATTGACCCTCGATTCGAGGGCATTTTCAGAGGCCGAGAGCCTGCTGGAACGGGTCAAACAACAAAAACACCAAGCCCGACACAACAATAAAAACAAAGCACGCACCAATTTGGGGGGGAGCTTCGGCTCCCCCAGTAGCTTTGACACACCCCCGCCGCTTCCTTCACCATCTCCCGACCCAGTGCTAGAATCCGCGTCCATCGTGCGGTCTTATTCAATTCTGGCCGTCCATTCCGCAAAACAGTGCATCCCATGCTGAAGAAGCTGATCCAGTCTTTTCGCTCTCCCCTGCGCCGCGCGCAGCATCCCCGCAGCACACCCGAAGTATTGAGCAATCGCCAACACTCGCTTGAGCGTGCGGATATCAGCCGCAACGCGGTGAACGTGGTCGAGCGCCTGCAAAAGGCCGGATACCAGGCGTACCTGGTCGGTGGCTGTGTACGCGACCTGCTGCTGAACCTGGAGCCCAAGGACTTCGACGTGGCCACCAGCGCTACACCCGAGCAGGTCCGCGCGGAGTTCCGCAACGCCCGGGTCATTGGCCGTCGCTTCAAACTGGTCCATGTGCACTTCGGCCGCGAGATCATCGAGACCGCGACCTTCCGCGCCAACCACCCCCAGGGTGCCGACGAGGAAGACAGCAACCAGTCCTCGCGCAACGAGAGCGGCCGCATCCTGCGGGACAACGTCTACGGCAACCAGGAAGAAGACGCGCAACGCCGCGACTTCACCATGAACGCCCTCTACTACGATCCGGTCACCGAGCGCATCCTCGACTACGCCCACGGCGTACACGACATCCGCAACCGCCTGATCCGCCTGATCGGCGATCCCGAGCAGCGCTACCTCGAAGACCCGGTGCGCATGCTTCGCGCCGTGCGCTTCGCCGCCAAGCTCGGCTTCGAGATCGAGAAGCACAGCGCCGCGCCCATCCGCCGCCTGGCGCCGATGCTGCGGGACATCCCGTCCGCCCGCCTGTTCGACGAGATCCTCAAGCTGTTCCTCGGTGGCAAGGCCGAGCGCACCTTCGAACTGCTGCTGGAATACGACCTCTTCGCCCCGCTGTTCCCGGCCGCTGCGGCGTCCCTGGAGCGCGACCCGGAGTACGCCGGCGCGCTGATCCGCCAGGCACTGGCGAATACCGACGAACGCATCCGCCAGGGCAAGCCGGTAACCCCCGCCTTCCTCTTCGCCGCCATGCTCTGGCCGGCCCTGCCTGCCCGTGCAGCGCTGCTGCAGGAACGTGGCATGCCGCCGATCCCGGCCATCCAGGAAGCGGCCCACGGCCTGATCCTCGAACAGTGCCAGCGCACCGCCATTCCCAAGCGTTTCACCATCCCGATCCGCGAGATCTGGGACATGCAGGAGCGCCTGCCGCGCCGCAGTGGCAAACGTGCCGACCTGCTGCTGGAGAACCCGCGCTTCCGTGCCGGCTACGACTTCCTCCTGCTGCGTGAAAGCGCAGGCGAGCAAACCGATGGCCTCGGCGACTGGTGGACCGACTACCAGGAAGCCAGCGACAGCGAGCGCCGCGCCATGATCCGCGACCTCAGCAGCAAGGACGACGGCAGCGGCGCACCGCGCAAGCGTCGCCGTGGTGGCAGCCGTCGCAAGCGCGGCCCGCGTGAAGGCTCGGCTCCCGCCAGCGAGTGATGATGGAACGCATCTATATAGGGCTTGGCAGCAATCTCGCCGAGCCCGCGGCACAACTGGCCAGCGCCCTGCAGGCCATGGCCGCCTTGCCACGCACTCGTCTGGCGGCCGTATCCTCGCTCTACAGCAGCGACCCGCTCGGCCCACCCGACCAGCCCCGCTATGCCAATGCCGTGGCCGCCCTCGACTCCGAACTCATGCCCCTGGAACTGCTCGACGCCCTGCAGGCGATCGAACTCGCCCAGGGCCGCGTGCGCAAGGACGAGCGCTGGGGCCCGCGCACCCTCGATCTGGACATCCTGCTGTTCGGCGAGCGCACGCTCGACGAGCCACGCCTGCAGGTTCCGCACTACCACATGCACGCTCGCGCCTTCGTTCTCTATCCCCTCGCGGAGATAGCCGGCGGCGGCCTGAAGCTCCCGAATGGCCAGCCCCTGCAAGCACTTCTGGACGCCTGTCCCTTCGAAGGGCTCGAGGTCGTGGGGCGCCTTCCGGGCATGGCGGTAACGCCGTAACAGATCGGTAACACCCGCAATTGACACCATGCCCCACCATCGGGACTATAAGCGTCCCGTTGCCCCGTGCCGGTGCAGAATCGGTACCGATGAGGACGTTTTCATGCCTGATGTGACCCTGACCACCCTTCAAGAGCTGAAGCAGAAAGGCGAGAAGATCGCCATGCTAACGGCCTATGACGCCACCTTCGCCCAGGCCGCGAGCCAGGCCGGTGCCGATGTGCTGCTGGTGGGCGATTCCCTTGGCATGGTCCTGCAAGGCCATGACAGCACCCTGCCGGTGAGCGTCGCCGATATGGCGTACCACACCGCCGCCGTGAAGCGCGGCAACCAGGGCGCGCTGATCATCGCCGACCTGCCGTTCATGGCCTATGCCACCCTGGAGCAGACCTTCGCCAACAGCGCCGCCCTGATGCAGGCCGGCGCGCACATGGTCAAGCTGGAAGGTGCCGCCTGGCTGGCCGAGCCCATCCGCCTGCTGGCCGAGCGTGGCATTCCCGTCTGCGCCCACCTTGGCCTCACCCCGCAAGCGGTGAACATCCTCGGTGGCTACAAGGTACAAGGCCGCCAGGAAGCCCAGGCTCGCCAGCTGCGTGCCGACGCCATGGCCCTGGAACAGGCCGGCGCCGCCATGCTGCTGCTGGAATGCGTGCCCAGCGAGCTGGCCGCCGAAATCACCCAGTCGGTGAAGATCCCGGTCATCGGCATCGGTGCCGGTAGCGCCACCGATGGTCAGGTCCTGGTGATGCACGACATGCTCGGCCTCTCCCTCACCGGTCGCGCGCCCAAGTTCGTGAAGAACTTCATGGAAGGCCAGCCCAGCATCCAAGCCGCCATGGCCGCCTACGTGAAGGCCGTCAAGGACGTCACCTTCCCGGCCGCCGAACACGGATTCTCCGCATGATCACCGTCAAGACCGTCCGCGAGCTGCGGGCCGCCGTGGCCCGTGCTCGTGGCGAAGGCAAGCGCATCGGCCTGGTGCCGACCATGGGCAACCTCCACGCCGGCCACGCCGCGCTGGTGGAAAAAGCCGCCCAGCGCGCCGACTTCGTCGTCGCCAGCATCTTCGTCAACCCGCTGCAGTTCGGCCCCAGCGAAGACCTGGCCAAGTACCCCCGCACTCTGCAGGCCGACCAGGAAAAACTGGTCGCCGCCGGCTGCCACCTGCTGTTCCACCCGGACGTCGAGGAGATGTACCCCGACGGCATGAGCGACCAGACCCGCGTCAGCGTTCCCCTGGTCTCCGAAGGGCTCTGCGGCGCCAGCCGTCCCGGCCACTTCGAGGGCGTGGCCACGGTGGTCAGCAAGCTGTTCAACATGGTCCAGCCGGACCTCGCCCTGTTCGGCGAGAAGGATTTCCAGCAGCTCGCAGTGATCCGCAAGCTGGTCCGCGACCTCAACATGCCGATCCAGGTCATGGGCGAGGCCACGGTCCGCGCCGAAGACGGCCTGGCGCTGTCTTCGCGCAACGGCTACCTGGACGAGCAGCAGCGTGCCGCCGCGCCGGCCCTGTATCGCATCCTCAAGCAGCTGGCGGCCTCCGTAGCCAGTGGCAACAGCGACTTCGCCGCACTGGAAGCCCAGGGCCGCGACGAGCTGAGCAAGGCCGGTTTCCGCCCCGACTACCTGGAAGTCCGCGAGGCCTCCAGCCTGCGTCCGGCTCAGCCCGGCGAACGCGACCTGGTGATACTGGCCGCCGCCTACATGGGCACCACGCGACTGATCGACAACCTCGCCTTCAGCCTCGAAAAGCAGGCCTGAAACCCGCGCCCGGCACGGCTTGCCCGCCCCTCGTGGTTCGGGCAAACTCTGCCGCCGCCAGCGTCCAGACAAGGAAAACGCCATGCACGCCATCATGCTCAAGGCCAAGCTGCACCGCGCCGAAGTCACCCACGCCGTACTCGACTACGAAGGCTCCTGCGCCATCGATGGTGAGTGGCTGGACCTCGCCGGCATCCACGAATACGAGCAGATCCAGATCTACAACGTCGACAACGGCGAGCGTTTCACCACCTACGCCATCCGCGGTGAAAACGGCTCGCGCATGATCTCGGTCAACGGCGCTGCCGCGCACAAGGCCAAAGTAGGTGACCGGGTCATCATCTGCGCCTACGCCCACTACAGTGAAACCGAACTGGCCAGCTTCAAGCCACGTATGCTTTACATGGCCCCCGGTAACGAGCTGAGCCATACCAGTAACGCCATTCCGGTACAGGTCGCCTAAGCCCTGACCCGCTAGACTGGAAGCCCGGAACACTCCGGGCTTTTTCATGTTCATAACCAAGTTGATTGCTTGAAGGCACGCCATGAACCACCACCTGACTCCGCTCGACGTAACCCAACTGCCCAGCTGGGGCGCGCTGTCCGCGCACCGTGAGGAGCTGGCCGGTTTCAAGATGCGCCAGGCCTTCCAGGATGACGCCGAGCGCTTCAAGCGCTTCACCCTCAGCGCCTGCGGCCTGCTGCTGGACTTCTCCAAGAACCTGATCCGCGACGACACCCTGGCCCTGCTGGTGAAGCTGGCGGAAGAAGCGCAGCTCAGCGAAGCGATCAAGGCGATGTTCCGTGGCGAGGTGATCAACGCCTCCGAACAGCGCCCGGTGCTGCACACCGCACTGCGCCGCCCCATCGGCGACAAGGTGCGGGTGGACGGCACCGACGTGATGCCCGAGGTGCACCGCGTGCTGCACCAGATGACCGAGTTGGTGGGCTACGTGCACAACGGCCTGTGGCGCGGTTACACCGAGAAGCCCATCACCGACGTGGTGAACATCGGCATCGGCGGCTCCTTCCTCGGCCCGCAACTGGTTTCCGAAGCCCTGCTGCCCTTCGCCCAGAAAGGCGTGCGCTGCCACTACCTGGCCAACATCGACGGCAGCGAGTTCCGCGAGCTGGCCTGCAAGCTCAACGCCGAAACCACCCTGTTCATCGTCTCCAGCAAGTCCTTCGGCACCCTGGAAACCCTGAAGAACGCCCAGGCCGCCCGCGCCTGGTACCTGGCCCAGGGCGGCAGCGAGGAAGAGCTCTACCGCCACTTCATCGCCGTTTCCAGCAACAAGGAAGCGGCCATGGCCTTCGGCATCCGTGAAGAGAACATCTTCCCCATGTGGGACTGGGTGGGAGGCCGCTACTCGCTGTGGTCGGCCATCGGCCTGCCCATCGCCATGTCCATCGGCATCTCCAACTTCAAGGAGCTGCTGTCCGGCGCCTACAGCATGGACCAGCACTTCCAGACCACGCCCTTCGAGCGCAACATCCCGGTGATCCTCGGCCTGCTGGGCGTCTGGTACAGCGACTTCTGGGGCGCTCGCAGCCACGCGATCCTGCCCTACGACTACTACCTGCGTAACTTCACCGACCACCTGCAGCAGTTGGACATGGAGTCCAACGGCAAGAGCGTGCGCCAGGACGGCAGCCCGGTCACCGCCGGTACCGGCCCGGTGATCTGGGGCGGCGTCGGCTGCAACGGCCAGCACGCCTACCACCAGTTGCTGCACCAGGGCACCCACCTGATTCCGGCCGACTTCATCGTCCCGGTTTCCAGCTACAACCCGGTGGCCGACCACCACCAATGGCTGTTCGCCAACTGCCTGTCCCAGAGCCAGGCGATGATGCTCGGTAAATCCCGCGAGGAAGCCGAGAGCGAGCTGCGCGCCAAAGGCCTGCCCGAGGCCGAGGTGCAGCGCCTGGCACCGCACAAGGCGATCCCCGGCAACCGCCCCAGCAACACCCTGGTGATGGAGCGCATCAGCCCTCGTCGCCTGGGCGCGCTGATCGCCATGTACGAGCACAAGGTCTATGTGCAGAGCGTGCTCTGGGGCATCAACGCCTTCGACCAGTGGGGCGTCGAACTGGGCAAGGAGCTGGGCAAGGGCGTCTACTCGCGCATCGTCGGCAGCGAGGAAACCCCTGCCGAGGACGGCTCCACCCAGGGCCTGATCGACTTCTTCCGCGGCCGTCACCGCGGCTGATGCAGCTGCCGCACCCGCCCCGAGTGCGGCACTCCCCGGCCAGGTACCCGCCGCTGCTAGCGGCAGAAACGCTGGCGGTACTCGCTCGGCGTCACCCCCAACTCCAGCACGAACGCCCTTCTCAGGTTGTACTCGCTTATGAAGCCGGTGCGTTGTGCCGTGCGCTTGAGCGAGGCCGCCCCCGCCTCCAGCAACCGACAGGCCGCCTCCAGGCGCATCTGGAACAACAGCCGCGCAGGGCCCATGTCCAGTTCCTCCTTGCAGCGTCGATGCAGGGTACGGGGCGACACCGCCAGCGCCGCCGCCATCGCCTCGATGTCCAGGTCCTCCTGCAGGTGCTCCCGCAGCCAGGCCGATAGTTGCTCCACCAACCCGCCCACCGGCGCCTGCTGAGCCAGCAACTCGGCACTGAACTGGCGCTGCCCGCCAGGGCGCCGCAGGTACATCACCAGCCCCTTGGCCACCTGCAGCGAAACACCACGCCCCAGGTCCTCCTCCACCAGACTCAGGCACAGGTCGATGCCCGCGGTAACACCCGCGGAGCTGTAGAAGGCCCCGTCACGCACGAATAGCGCGTCCTCCAGAACCCGCACCGTCGGAAACAGCCGTTGCAAAAGCGCTGCGTAGCGCCAGTGGGTGACCACCTGGCGCCCATCAAGCAACCCCGCGCGCGCCAGCAGAAAGGCGCCGGTGCAGACCGAACAGCAACGCCGCGCAACCTGCGCCACCTCGGCCAGCCAGCGCACCAGCACCTCCGCCCCCATGGCCCGCTGCACGCCATGGCCGCCGGCCACCAGCAAGGTGCAGCCCACGAGCTCGGAGGGTGGCGGCAGCGCCTCGGCCTGCAACTGCAACCCGGTGGACGACGCCACCAGCCCCGCCTCAGGCGCCACCGTGCGCAAGCGATAAGGCGCCGCACGGCCGCCCGGCAGGTGCTCGCCGACGGCAGCGAACACATCCGCCGGGCCACTGGCGTCGAGCAACTGGAAATCGGCGAAGACCAGCAAGACGACGAGATGGGGCGGCGATTCGGGGGCTACGGGCATGGGACACCTGGCAGGCATTCACGAGGATTGGCGGAGTTTCATCCATCACTGTCATTCGCGCCAGAGCAGCCCGATGGACACTCCAGGCAACCCGACCGCCAAGGAGCCCTCGCATGTCCCGCCTAGCCGCCCTGCTGCTCGCCTGCCTCTTCTTCTGCCATCCCCTGCCCCTGCGGGCCGACGAAGCGTCCGAGCGCCTGCCCGCCTACCAGCAGCGCTTCGAGCGCGAACGGCCGCTGGTGGCGGTGATCGGAGAAAACCGCATGACGGAACTGGTCGATTACGTTCTTCCCTATGGGCTGCTGAAGCGCTCGGGCGTCGCCGAGGTCGTCGCGCTTTCCACCCGGCCGGGGCCGATGCAGATGATGCCGGCGCTGCGCCTGCTGGCCGAGGCCGATATCGACGGCTTCGACCGCCGCCACCCCGAAGGCGCCGACTACATCGTCGTGCCCGCCGTCCACCACAGCGACGACCCGCAGTTGCTGCGCTGGGTCCGCCAGCAAGCCGCCAAGGGCGCGACCGTCGTCGGTATCTGCGACGGCGCCCTGGTGCTCGGCGAAGCCGGCCTGCTGGAGGGGCGTCGCGCCACCGGCCACTGGTACTCCCGGCGCCAGCGGGAGGACGACTTTCCCGGCACCCGCTGGGTGAGCGATCGCCGCTACCTGGCCGACGGCAAGGTGATCACCACGGCCGGCGTCAGCGCCGCGATGCCTGTCTCCATCGCCCTGGTGGAAGCCATCGCCGGCACCGTCCGGGCACAGGCGCTGGCCACAGGCATCGGCCTGGCGGACTGGTCGCCCAGGCACGACGGCGATGCCTTCGCCCTTGGCACCGACGGCTACCTGGCCGCCGCCGGCAATCTGCTGTCGTTCTGGCACCACGAGGAGCTGGGGCTGGAGGTGCGACAAGGCGAAGACGAACTGGCCCTGGCCCTGCGTGCAGACGCCTGGTCACGCACCTTCCGCTCCGAGGTCCTGGCACTGGCGGCGGATGCAGCCCCCATCCGCACGGCAAGCGGCCTGGTCCTGCTGCCGGAGCCCATTGCCGCGCACCCGGGTATCACGCTCCTGCAGCCCACCGACGCACCACTGGCCAGCCTCTTCGACCAGACCCTGGGCGCCATCGCCGGGCGCTACGGCCAAGCTACTGCCGCACTGGTGGCAGCCCAGCTCGAGTACACCCCTGCGCTGAACGAATAACCTTGGGGCGGGCTCAAACGCCTGTGCAAAGCCGGCGGGCACTTGAACCGAGCAACTGCTTGGGTGCACCCTAGCCGGCATTGCGGCAACACAAAAACAAGGACCCGCCTCATGTACGAAATCAGCCTTCACGCCGTGCCCGAGGACGTGCGCAAGCGCGCCTTCCTGGATAACGATGCCTACCTGCGCCTGTACCAGCAGTCGGTGGATAACCCCGAAGAGTTCTGGAGCGAGCAGGCCACCACCTTCCTCGACTGGTTCCAGCCCTGGGACCAGCTGCACAGCAGCGACCTGCGCCAGGGCCAGGCCGAATGGTTCAAGGGCGGCAAGCTCAACGTCAGCTACAACTGCATCGACCGCCACCTGGAAAAACGCGGCGAGCAGGTCGCCATCATCTGGGAAGGCGACAACCCGGCCGAGTCCGCGCAGATCACCTACCGCAAGCTGCACCAGCACGTCTGCCGCCTGGCCAACGTGCTCAAGGATCGCGGCGTGAAGAAGGGCGACCGGGTGTGCATCTACATGCCGATGATCCCCGAGGCGGCCTACGCCATGCTCGCCTGCTCGCGCATCGGTGCCGTGCATTCGGTGGTGTTCGGCGGCTTCTCCCCCGATGCCCTGCGTGACCGCATCCTCGACGCCGACTGCCGTGCCGTGATCACCGCCGACGAAGGCGTGCGTGGCGGCAAATACGTGCCCCTCAAGCAGAACGTCGACAAGGCGCTGAAGGACTGCCCCGATGTCTCCACCGTTGTCGTGGTCGAGCGCACCCAGGGCGAAGTCGCCTGGGTCGAAGGCCGCGACATCTGGTACCACGAGGCCCTGCGCGGCGCTTCGGATGAATGCGTACCGGAGTGGATGGACGCCGAGGACCCGCTGTTCATCCTCTACACCTCTGGCTCCACCGGCAAACCCAAGGGCGTGCTGCACACCACCGGCGGCTACCTGCTGGGCGCGGCAATGACCCACAAGTACGTCTTCGACTACCACGAGGGCGATATCTACTGGTGCACCGCCGACGTGGGCTGGGTCACCGGCCACAGCTACATCGTCTACGGCCCCCTGGCCAACGCCGCCACCACCCTGATGTTCGAGGGTGTGCCCAGCTACCCCGATGCCTCGCGCTTCTGGCAGGTAATCGACAAGCACCAGGTCAACATCTTCTACACCGCGCCCACCGCCCTGCGCGCGCTGATGCGTGAAGGCGACGCCGCCGTGCGCAGCACCTCGCGCGCCAGCCTGCGCCTGCTCGGTAGCGTCGGCGAGCCGATCAACCCGGAAGCCTGGGAGTGGTATTTCAACGTCGTCGGCGAAAAGCGCTGCCCCATCGTCGACACCTGGTGGCAGACCGAGACCGGCAGCATCCTTATCACCCCGCTGCCCGGCGCCACGGCGCTGAAACCCGGCTCGGCCACCCGCCCCTTCTTCGGCGTGCAACCAGTGCTGCTGGACGAACAGGGCAAGGAGATCGAAGGCGCCGGCTCCGGCGTGCTGGCGATCAAGGCCAGCTGGCCGAGCCAGATCCGCAGCGTCTACGGCGACCACAAGCGGATGATCGAGACCTACTTCTCCGCCTACCCCGGCTACTACTTCACCGGCGACGGCGCGCGTCGCGACGAGGACGGCTACTACTGGATCACCGGCCGCGTGGACGACGTGATCAACGTCTCCGGGCACCGCATCGGCACCGCCGAAGTAGAGAGCGCCCTGGTGCTGCACGACGACGTGGCCGAGGCGGCGGTGGTCGGCTACCCGCACGATGTGAAGGGCCAGGGCATCTATGCCTTCGTCACCACCATGAAAGGCGTGGAGCCCAGCGATGAGCTGAAGAAAGAACTGCTGGCTCTGGTCGGCAAGGAAATCGGCAGCTTCGCCAAGCCCGAGCTGATGCAGTGGGCACCCGGCCTGCCGAAGACCCGTTCGGGCAAGATCATGCGCCGCATCCTGCGCAAGATCGCCTGCAACGAGCTGGACAGCCTGGGCGACACCTCCACCCTGGCCGACCCCTCGGTGGTCGAGAGCCTTATCGACAAGCGCTTGAACCAGTAGATAAAGCTTGAAGCTGGGAGCTGGAAGCCGGAAGAATCACCGGGCGCCAGCTCCCGGCCTGCCTCGAACACCTGACGATGGACCTTATCCGCAACCGCATCGAAAGCCAGATCCTCAGCCTCACCGGGGCCTCACTCGGGCAGATCGACCTGGACGGCCCCAAGGGCGACCCCGGCCTGTTCGGCCCGGAGTCCATGCCCTGGAAGGTCCACGGCGACTTCACCTCGATGATGATCGGCGGCATCAGCGCCCTGCTGTTGCAGATGCTGCACCCCCTCGCCCTGGCTGGCGTGTGGGACCACTCCAATTTCCGCCAGGACATGCTCGGCCGCCTGCGCCGCACCAGCCTGTTCATTTCCGGCACCACCTACGGCAACCGCCACGACGCGGAATGGCTGATCGACAAGGTGCGCACCATTCACCTGCAAGTGGTCGGCAACGCGCCGGATGGGCGCCCCTATGCGGCCAGCGACCCGGACCTGCTCACCTGGGTGCATGTCGCCGAGGTCAGCAGCTTCCTCGGCGCCTACCTCCGCCACCTCGATCCGCAGATGCCCGGTGCCGACCAGGACCGCTACTACGCGGAAATCGCCCTGGTGGCCGAACGCCTTGGCGCCCGTAACGTGCCCAAATCGCGCCAGGCCGTCGCCGGCTACCTGGAGGCTATGCGCCCGCAGATGCTTTGCGACGAGCGCACTCTCGAGGTGGTGCGCCTGCTGCGCGATGCCCCCGCGCCCAGCGCCCTGGCGAAGCCCTTCGGCAACCTGATGATGCAGGCCGGCATCGAGCTGCTGCCCACCTGGGCCCTGGCCATGCTTGGCCTGCGCCTGCCTGACTGGCAGCGCCCGTTGATCCGCGCCGGCGTGCAGCGCACCGCACCGATGCTGCGCTGGGCCCTGCGCAACGGCGCCTCCGTCCGCGCCCGCCGGCGCATGGGGCTGCCCACTCGCTGAGTGGCTGGCCGGTCACACGGGCCTGTGCGACCATCGGCCACTTTCCGGTCACAGCCTGAACCGGCAACCCGATCCGAGGACAGAAACCATGCAAGACGTCGTCATAGTCGCCGCTACCCGCACCGCCGTCGGCAGCTTCCAG
>NZ_JAOTQU010000038.1:0-57147 GCF_025685765.1 Pseudomonas sp. PDM13
ACTGGAAAAGGGACTCGCCCGGGTGGGCGAAACCAGAAGCACCAACAAAACTCGGAAATCAGCTGGGTCCAAATCTTCTAGCAACACTTAACGCAGACAGAGCCGATGGATTCGCTCCCACGGGGCGGCGCTGTGCGCCGCTTGCGGCTGAAACCGCGCCAGCCGACGTAGAGCTTCGCGAGCAGAGCTCGCTCCTACGGAGGGTGCCATGGACGTACGTGAAAAAACGTCCTTGCGGCGTATGACGCCTGCATCGCGCCCATGAAAAAGGCCGCCCAAGGGCGGCCTTCTTGTGACCCATTAGGTCAGAGAATGACTTTGTCGCGCAGTTTCTCGGCAGCCAGGTGCAGGGCCTGGATGACCTTTTCCTTGTCGTAGTTCTGGATGCCGTTGGTATCCAGGTACATGGAGAAGCCCGGCAGCTCGTGCTCGACGTAGCTGGAGGTGGCGCCCAGGTCGCGGCGGAAGTCCACCACCTGGTAGATCTGCACCGGGCGGGCGAAGCCCTTGACGGTGATCTGGCCCTTGTCGCGGCACATGATCACGTCCTTGATCAGCGAGTAGGTCTCGTGGGAGATGAGGATCTCGCCGGCTTCGGAGGCGCTTTCCAGGCGGCTGGCGAGGTTCACATCGCGGCCGATGATGGTGTAGTCCATGCGCGTATCGGCGCCGAAGTTGCCCACGGTGCAGTAGCCGGTGTTCAGGCCCATGCGGATTTCCAGGGGCTTGGTGATGCCCTGGGCGCGCCACTGCTGGCGCAGCACCTTCATGTGCTTGCGCATGGCGATGGCCATGGAGACGGCGGCCACGGCGTCCTTCTTGGCGCCCTGGGTGGAGGGGTCGCCGAAGAACACCATCACGCAGTCGCCGACGAACTTGTCGATGGTGCCGCCGTACTTGAGGGCGATCTTCGACATTTCGTTGAGGTAGTTGTTGAGCAGGTCGGTGAGCGCCTCGGCTTCCAGTTCCTCGGAGAGCTCGGTGAAGCCCTTGATGTCGGAGAAGAACACGGTGAGCTTCTTGCGCTGGGTTTCCAGGCGCACGTGGCGCTTGCCGCTGAAGATCATTTCCCAGACCTGGGGCGACAGGTACTTGGCGAGGTTGCGGGCCAGGCGCGCGGCCTTTTCCTGCTCCAGCTTGATCTCACTGCGCGCCAGCGCCAGGCGCAGGCCCTGCTGGTGCACGAAGAAGGCGGTGATGCAGACGTAGAGCGTGGTGAAGCAGATGCTGACGAAGGACACCAGGGCCGGCGTGCCGAGCTTGAGGTCGGGGTGGGCGATCACCGTGGTCAGCACCGTGGCGCTGGCGGCGACGAGGATGGCCAGGCCCAGCTGGCGCAGGCCGCCGATGATCAGCGCGCTGAACGACAGGGTGAGCAGGAACATCAGGCTCGGCACCACCGAGAAGCCGAGCAGTGCCGCACCGGCGCCGGCGTGCAGAGCGTCGATGAACAGCAGGATCAGGTGGGTGCGCTCGGGGTGGTCGCGCTTGAAGCGCAGGCTCAGGTGATGGGCCAGGTGCGGGTAGAGCAGGGCGTAGGGGACGATCCACAGCACATCGAAGCCGAAGTACTGGGTGTAGGTGCCGGCGGCGATACTGGCGGCGGTGGCGATATAGGCCAGTACGCGGGAGTAATACTCGCGGAGCGGCGGGGTCGGAAGACTGCTGAGCCGGTCTAGATTGGCTGACTTCATGTAAACGAACGATCCCTGATGTTTTTCTGACGCGTTGTACGGGCGTCCGATGGTCTGCAAGACCTGAGCCAATGCCTGGCGGGTGCGGGATCATAACCAAGTGCCACTACGGCGGCCAAGCGTGGCCGCCGAACGGTGGGACGGAATGGACGGTCAGCCCGCGTTGCGTTCCATCGCGGCCTTGTAGATGGATTGCTTGGGCTGGGCGAAGACCCGGCGCAGCATCGGCTCGAAGTAGTCCAGGGGCAGGTACTCGGCTTCCGGGTCGAAGGCGGCGGCGTCGTAGCGCGCGCAGAACTCGATGGTCTGGCGGTACTGCGGGTGGTCCTTGAACTGCTCGCGCAGGTGGCGATCCAGGCCCAGGTGGTGGAAGAAGTAATAGCCCTGGAAGATCGCGTGCTTCTCCACCATCCAGTGGTTCTCGGGGCTGACGAAGGGCTTGAGCATGGCGGCGGCGATATCGGCGTGGTTGAACGAGCCGAGGGTGTCGCCGATGTCATGGAGCAGCGCGCAGATCACGTACTCCTCGTCCTTGCCGTCGCGGTGGGCCAGGGTGGCGGTCTGCAGCGAATGGGTCAGGCGGTCCACCGGGAAGCCGCCGAAATCACCGTCCAGCAGCTTGAGGTGGGTGAGGATGCGATCGGGCAACTGGGCGGCGTAGCGGGCGAAGTCCTGGGCGATGATGCCCCAGTCCTCGGCGGTGCCGTCTTCCATATGGGTAAAGCGGGCGTGGGCGTTCATCAGGGGCCTCTCTTGTTGTTGTTTTCGGGGCCTGCCGCTTCCTCAGAAGCGGATGCGACCGGTGAAGGCGTCCTTCAGCATCACCCAGTCGCCCATCAGGCTGTAGAGCGGGTACTTGAAGGTGGCGGGGCGGTTCTTCTCGAACACGAAATGGCCGACCCAGGCGAAACCGTAGCCGGCCACCGGCAGGGCCAGCAGCCACAGCCACTGCTGGGTGACGATGGCGTAGGCGAGGATGCTCAGGACCAGCAGGCTGCCGACGTAGTGCAGGCGGCGGCACACATCGTTGCTGTGTTCCTGGAGGTAATAGGGGTAGAACTCGGCGAAGCTGTTGAAACGCTCGGCGGGCACGGTGCTCATGGGATATCTCCTCTTTCTTGTTGGGAGAGAGTGTAGGACCGGAGCCTTTCCAGACCAGTGACATTAGGTGCCAGTTTAGTATCCCGGCGCGCCGGCCCGGAGTGCCGACAGCGCTGTGGTAATTCCCCCGAAAATGCGCTGCCTTCTCTCATGGATCCTCTGTCGCTTAGCTACACCGTACTGGGAGTAGCCGTGCCGCCTTGGAGGTTTTCTACGCTGTCCGGGCGACTCGCTGAAGGGGATTATCACGGCGCTGCTGGCCGAGCGCCGGCAGCGGGCTAGCTACGAACAGAAGGTGATCGCCGCTCGGTTGATGTGCCCATAAAGGCATCAGGCTCACCTGGATTCGGTTGTCACAGGACTACGGGTGAAGCCAGCAATCCTAGTCCAAAGGAAATTCCGATACTGTTTGTATCGAAACTCAAACACGGAGGCCAGAGATAGGGCCAGTACGAGGCTGCCCAAGGTAACCGCAAAGAAGCCTAGCCATGGTGAGTCCTTGAAGTAGCCTGTCCTGTATATGAACTCCATCAGTGGATAATGAGACAGGTATAGAGTGTAAGAGTACTGGCTCATGTACTCGATAGTGCCTGTTGCCACCTTGGGTATCAGGGTGGTTTTAAGCCTGCTTGCAAGTAGCGTGGTAAATACGAGCGGGGCTGTGATTGTCAGGTTCCAGGCGACAGAATATGTTCCATCCTCTGGCCAGAGTGAATGAACGAATATTAAGAGAGTTGTTAGAGTGGCGGCGCCGGCAAGCGCGTAGCTTGGGATTTTTTTTGAAACTGTATTTTTAGTCAACAACCAGGTTCCGGCGCCTATGAACCAGATAATTCCTAAGTCTTTCCCCCTGCCAGCGATGTCGAGCACAGTGAAAGAAATTGAGAGGCAGAATAAACCTAACAGGCCCCATTTTACATAGCGGTGGGTTTTGCTGATGGACAAGGCCAGCAGGCCGTAGAAAATATACAGCCACCATTCCTGTGCTACCGACCAGAGAGGGCGGTTTGTTCCAAATGGTGCGTTTGAAAAGGGCTGAGGGAGCAGAAGGAATACATTGGCAATAAATGTTTCCAGGTTGTAGCTATATGGATAGGGGTGCCTGATGGAACGGTAAAAAAAGTATTCAAGTACGGCGTAGAGAATTAGAACGGGAATAAGCGGAATAAATATTCTGCACGCTCTATCAAAAAGAAAATTTTGATAGCTGTATCCTGAATCTTTGCGCCGGCAATCACAAAGCCATGCAATAGTGAATCCTGACAGAAAGAAAAAAACAATCACTGCCGATGACTGAAAGTATGGTGAATTTGGCCACTGGCTAAAGCTCATGATTCCGAAATAGGAAGCGGCATGGCCAGCTACGACCACATGCGAAGCAATAACTCTAAGGAGCAGAAGATAATCAGAAGTGAATCTGTTCAGCATTACGGGCCATCCTCTGGCTAGGGCATCAGTGATTACCCTGCGATCCGGGAGTTTTTGAGTGTATCGAGGTAGATACAATCATACCGGCTCTAAAGCCAGAGATCACCATCTGCCTACGGCATAGATGCCAAAGCCGAGCCTCGGCCGGAGCAGGTTACATCGTCATCAACCGGCGTGGGCCGCGCTCCAGATAGGCTGGATAGCACATTCGTTCCGCTCAATACCGACGCCTCTGCTGCTTGTCGACACGAGCAAGGTACGGCGCAAAGCTTCCGGCTCAAACAGCAAGACCTCGAGTACGTCCGAGATAAGGCCACGTCGATTCAAGACGGCAGGCAATGTGGTGAAAGCGGTGGCGTCGAATTCAGTTCCTCGATATCAGAAGTTGATTGGCGCCGAGAGTAGAGGGTGACGAAAAGTTCTGGCGCACGGAGGATTATGGTCGGTTTCATTGCATTCTTCTTGGAGTCGATAACTACGGTGCTTAGACCTCACTTGATATTCCACGTCAGCCGTAGGCCAAATCGGCAGCGAGGACTGTTGCTCGCTTTGAGGTTCCGGGCTGGGTCATGGCAGGCAAGTTTGTGCCATAGATGCGCTACCGCTGAGGGGAAAGAGCCTGATACAGCCTGTTATTGATCTGGCATAACCAGCTCGATTCAGCCCATTTATATCTCGATTTCAGCAAAGTGATATCGCTGAAAGCCGCATAGATACTGAGCCTTACATTCACCCTCTTGGGTTAGTATCCTTCGTCGCCAGGCCGTGTCCTGCGGTCTCCGTGTCTGACAGAACAAGAAGGCGCCATGAGCGAACGTACCACGTCATCGAGCTGGGCCCTGGGGATTGTCCAGGCGCTGGAAATGGGCGGCGTCGACTGCCGCAACCTGTTTCCCGAGCTGGGCCTCGACTACGCCGCACTGAATGACCCTGATGCCCGTTTTCCTCAGGACGGCATGACCCGTCTGTGGCTGCGCGCGGTGGAGCTGTCGGGCAACCCGGCCATCGGCTTGAACATGGCCAAGGTGGTGAGGCCGGCATCTTTCCATGTGGTGGGGTATGCGCTGATGTCCAGCCGCACCCTGAAGGAGGGCTTCGCCCGCCTGGTGCGCTACCAGCGGATCATCGCCGAAGGCGCGGACCTGAGCTTTCGCGCCACGCCGGAAGGCTATGCGCTGATCCTGGCGATCCACGGCGACCGGTTGCCGCCGGCACGGCAGAGCGCCGAGGCGTCCATGGCCTATTCCCTGGCCTTCTGCCGCTGGATGACCGGGCGGCCGATCAACCCGTTGGAGATTCGCTTCCAGGGCCCGCCGCCTGTGGACATGGAGCCCTATCGCCAGGTGTTCCAGGCGCCGCTGCGGTTCAACTCGGAGCACTATGCGCTGCTGTTCGATCGTGCCGACATGGAGACGCCGCTGCCCACGGCCAACGAGTCCCTGGCGCAGTTGCACGATCGCTTCGCCGGTGAGTACCTGGCACGTTTCTCCGGCAGCCGGGTGACCCACCAGGCGCGCCAGGTGCTGTGCCGTCTGTTGCCTCAGGGCGAACCCAAGCGGGAAGTGGTGGCCAGCACCTTGCACCTGTCCCAGCGCACCCTGCAGCGTCGCTTGCAGGAAGAGGGCACCAGCTTCCAGCAACTGCTGGACGACACCCGCCGCGAACTGGCCGGGCAGTACCTGGCCCAGCCCAACCTGACCCTGCTGGAAATCGCCTACCTGCTGGGCTTTGCCGACCCGAGCAACTTCTTCCGCGCTTTCCGCCGCTGGTTCGACGCCACGCCGGGCGAGTATCGCGCGCGCCTGTAATCACCTTTCGGGGTGTGTCGGGGTATAGAGGACTGTAGGGGCGACTTCAGTCGCCCAGCGGCGCCCGCGCCGCCTCGCATCCGCCGGCCCCCGATCTCCACCTGAAAAGCAGGAGCCGGTTCTCAGCGCATGCGGGAGCCTCAGTGCCTCCAGAAATACGGCGTGCAGATCACCAGCACGGTGATGATCTCCAGGCGGCCCAGCAGCATGCCGAGGGAGAGCAGCCACTTGGCGCCGTTGGGCAGGCTGGAGAAGTTGCCCGCCGGCCCGATCACCTCGCCCAGGCCGGGGCCGACACCGGAGACGGTGCTGGCGGCGCCGGTCAGCGCGGTGATCCAGTCCACCCCCATCAGCGAGAGGCCCAGGGCCATGACGCAGATGGTGATGGTGAAGAAGAAGGAGAAGGTGAGGATCGAGCGGACGATCTCTTCGTCCAGGCGGTGGCCGTTGTACTTTTGCTTGATCACCGCGCGCGGGTGGATCAGCTGATAGAGGTTGGCCTTGAGTAGGATGTAGGCGACCTGGAAGCGGAAGATCTTGATGCCGCCGGCGGTGGAGCCCGAGCAGCCGCCGATGAAGCCCAGGTAGAAGAACAGCATCAGCGAGAAGTTGCCCCACAGGCTGTAGTCGCCCAAGGCGAAGCCGGTGGTGGTGAGGATCGAGGTGGTGTTCACCGCCACGTGGCGCAGGGCGTCGAGCCAGTGCAGGTTGGTGGTCGCCCAGTACCAGGTGCCGAGCACCAGCCAGGTGACCAGCAGCAGGCCGAGGAAGCCGCGCACCTGGTGGTCCTTGAGCAGCGCCTTGCGGTGGCCACGCAGGGTGGAGACGTAGAGGGCGAAGGGCAGGCTGCCGAGGATCATCACCACCACCGCCACCCAGTGCACCGCCGGCTGCGGCCACTTGGCCAGGGACTGGTCGGAGGTGGAGAAACCGCCGGTGGAGATGGCCGACATGGCGTGGTTGACCGCGTCGAAGGGGCTCATGCCGGCGACCCAGAAGCCCAGGGTGCCAAGCAGGGTGAAGCCGACGTAAACCAGGACGATGTACTTGGCCACCATGTGCGAGCGCGGCATGACCTTATCGGAGCGGTCGGAGGATTCGGTCTGGAACAGGCGCATGCCGCCGATGCGCAGCAGCGGCAGGATGGCTACCGCCATGCCGATGAAGCCGATGCCCCCCAGCCAGTGCAGCAGCGAGCGCCAGATGAGGATGCCGGGGGACATGCTGTCCAGCCCGCTGAGCACGGTGGCGCCGGTGGCGGTGACGCCCGACATGCTCTCGAAGAACGCATCGGTGTAGCTGATGTGCTGGGTGAAGAGGAAGGGCAGCGCGGCGAAGATCGCCACCACCACCCAGCTGGAAACGGTGAGCAGGTACATGTCCCGCGGACGCAGGTGCACATGCTCCGGGCGCCCGGGGATGACCAGGGCCAGGCCGGCGAGGAAGGTGATCAGGCTCGACCAGACGAAGGAGTGGATGTCCTGGGTGCGTTCGAAGATGAACAGCGTCAGCACGGGGATGGCCATGCTCACGGCCAGGGTGATGAGGAATATGCCGATGATGAAACCGATGATGCGCAGGGTCGGCAATGCCATGGGTCGAGCTCGAAGGGGTGAAGGGCGCCATTCTAGCTGGGCCGTGGGCCCTGTCCATCCGCCGCGCGGAATTGCCGGTTGGCGTGAGGTGTGTTGACGGGAATGCTTCGCAACTTCGGCTAGAATGCCGCTTCACTCGAATCTGGAGGTGGCCCGATGGAGGCTCTCGACGCTCTGCTCAACCGCGTATCCCTGTCCCGCCTGGTGGAGCCGGCGCCCGATGCGGCGCAACGCGAGGTGCTGTTCCGCGCCGCCCTGCGTGCACCGGATCACGGCTACCTGCGGCCCTGGCGCTTTCTTACCATCGAGGGCGAGGCCCGTAACCGGCTGGGCGAGCTGTTGGCCGAAGCGGTGAAGGCCAAGGACCCGCAAGCCCCCGAGGCGGCGGTGAACAAGGCCCTCGGCATGCCGCTGCGTGCGCCCCTGCTGGTGGTGGTGATTGCCAGCCTGACCGCCGGACACAAGGTGCCGGAAAGCGAACAGGTGCTGTCGGCTGCCTGTGCTGCCCACGGTATTCTCCTGGCCGCCCATGCCCAGGGGCTGGGCGCCATCTGGCGTACCGGCGAGCTGAGCTACGACCGCCATGTCGCCCGTGGCCTGGGTCTGGCGGACAACGAGCAGGTGGTGGGTTTCCTTTACCTGGGCAGTGTCGACGGCGAGCGTCGTGGCCCGCCGGAGCTGGCGCCCGCTGATTTCGTCAAAGCCTGGGGCTGATCGACAGCGGCTCCATGAGCCCGGCGCAGGTTGCCTGCGCCGGGTTTTTTATTGCCTGGAGGGCAGCTCAGTTCAGCGGCCGCAGCGGCAGTTCGATGCTGGCGACGAAGCCGCCACCGGGGTGGTTGGCCAGCGCCAGGGTGCCGCCGTGGCGCTCCACGGCGCGACGGGCGATGGCCAGGCCCAGGCCATGCCCGGGAGCTGCCTGGCCCGGGGCCCGGTAGAAGGGCTCACCGAGCTGGGCCAGGTGTTCGGGCTGCACGCCGGGTCCGTGATCACGCACCTGCATGCGCAGCAGGCCGTCGGCTTGGCTGGCGTCTATTTCCACCGGTTGTTCGACCGGGTTGAAGCGCAGGGCATTGCGCAGCAGGTTGTCGAGGGCTCGTTCGAGCATGTCCGGCCAGCCGTCCAGGCGCAGCTCGGCGGGGCAGCGGATCTCGATGCGCTGATCCGGGTGCAGCAGGCGCGCGTCATCGGCCAGGCTTACCAGAAGCGGCCGCACCGCGATCGGGCGGGTGGCGCCGGGCTCGGCGTCGAGGCGGGCGAGGGCGAGGATTTCGCTGATCAGCGCTTCCAGGCGATCGCATTCCTGGCTCAGGCGCGGCCACAGGGCTTCGCGTTGTTCCGGGCCGGCGCGCTCGGCCAGGGCGAGGGCAATGCGCAGACGTGCCAGGGGCGAGCGCAGTTCGTGGGAGACGTCCCGTAGCAGCTGGCGCTGGCTGCCGATCAGCCCCTGCAGGCGCTGGCCCATGCGGTTGAAGTCGCCGGCCAGCACGCCCAGCTCGTCGCGGCGCCGGGACAGGCGCGCCAGGCTGTCCTGCTGGTAGGCCGTCTGGCCGAGGTCGTGCACCGCACGGCGCAGGCGGTTCAGCGGACGGGTGATGTAGAGGGTCAGCGCCAGGCTGAACAGGGTCAGCACCACCAGGGCGATTCCCAGGGCGCTGAAGGGCCAGAGCAGGCTGCCGCGGTGCCAGGCTTCCAGCTCGGGGTAGGGGATGCGGTAGATGAGCAGGTAGGAGTCGCCGCTGCGGGTGCTGGTGTATTCCTCGGTGAGGCGGCGCCAGGGCAGGCGCTCATCGTGCTGGCGGGCCTCGAAGGCGGCGGCACGGGGCGGGAAGGTGCCACGCACCACGGGCTGGCCGCTGTCGTTGAGGATCTGCACGTCGATACGGGCGCGGCGCTTGAACTGCTCGAGCACACGCTGCACCTCGTCCGGGCCGCCGACCTCGTAGCGCTGCACCAGGGTTTCCGCCAGGCCTTGCAGGGCGGGGTGGCGGCTGAGGATCCAGGCGTCCTGGTTGAGCGCGCGGCCCAGCAGCATGGCGAGGCCGGCGACCAGCGCCAGGGCGAGCCAGAAGGCGGCGAGGATCCGCCAGAACAGTGAACGCACGCGATGCTCCTCCGGAAACGGCAAAGCCCATCAGGCGGGGGCCTGATGGGCGGTAGGGCTGGCGGTCAGGCCGCCGCGGTCATTGGGCCTTGGCGCGCTGGGCTTTCCAGGCTTCGAACTCGGCACGCTCGGCGCGACGCTCTTCCATCTTCTTCTGCTGCGCGTCGAATTCCTTCTGCTGCTCGGGGGTGAGCAGCGCGCGGATGTCGGCGCGGTTCTTCTCTTCGCTGGCCTTCAGCTCGTCCTGCATGGCCTTCTTGTCGGCGGCGGGCAGCTTGTCCAGGTACTTCTGGGTGATGTCGTGGCGGTTCTTCATGGACTCGCCCATCAGCTTGCCAACCTGGTGGCGCTGGTCGCGGCTGAGGTCCAGTTCCTTGAACAGGCCGGGGCCGCCGTGACCGGGGCCGCCGAAGCCGCGTTCCGGGCCGGGGCCACCTTCGGGCATGGCCATGGCGACGGTGGGCAGAGCGGCTGCGAGAAGCAGGGCGGCGATTGTCTTGCGCATGGTCTATCTCCTTGTCTCTGAACCGGCTGGTTGCCGGATGTGCTCAGTCTAGGGAGGGCAAGGTCAAGGGCGGTCAGGCCAGGGTAAAGCTTGGGTAAAGAGATGCTCAGGGAACTGTTACGAAAGGCCCGGGGCGCTCTGCGACGCGGCGCCGGGCGAGGCGTGTCAGGCGCTGTAGTAGTAGCCGCGGCTGCGCAGGGCGACGATGCGTGGGCGGCCGTCGGCGTGCGGGCCGAGCTTCTTGCGCAGGTTGCTGACGTGCATGTCGAGGCTGCGGTCGTAGAGGGTGAGCTTGCGGCCCAGGGCCAGTTGCGCGAGCTCCTGTTTGTCCAGCGGCTCGCCGGGCTGGCGCAGCAGGGCTTCCAGCAGGCGGCCTTCGGAGACGGTGAGGCTGATTTCGTGATCGCCGACGTTGACCACGCCACGCACCGGGCTGTAGCAGAGGTCGCCCAGCTCCAGTTGGCTGGATTGCGCCGGCGGCTGGGTGCGGCGCAGCACGGCGCGCAGGCGGGCGGTGAGTTCGCGCGGGTCGCAGGGCTTGGCCAGGTAGTCGTCGGCGCCCAGTTCCAGGCCGAGGATGCGGTCCAGCGGCTCGCCCCGTGCCGAGAGCATCAGCACCGGCAGCTCGGGGTGGTCGCTACGCAATTGCTTGAGCAGTTCCAGGCCGCTGCCGTCGGGCAGCATCACATCGAGCACGACGACCGCCGGTGCATGGGCCGCGAGGGCGGCGCGGGCACTGACGCCGTCGTGGCAGGCGCGCACGCTGAAGCCTTCCTGGCTCAGCCAGCTGTTGAGCAGCTCGCAGAGTTCCTGGTCGTCGTCGATCAGCAGCAGTTCACTCATGGCCGTCGTTTCGCATCAGTTGATCCACGGGCGGGGCTGGCGTCGTCCGCCGCGGGCGAACAGGCCGATCAGCAGCGACAGCAGGGCGACGCCGCCGCCGATGGCGAACCACATCTGGTCATCGCTGACCAGGCGCGGCGAGCGATCCGCCTGGGCCTCCTTGAGTTGCAGCTTGAGGCGCTGGTTTTCCTGGCGCAGGCGCGCCAGCAAGGCGGTGTCGCGTTCGGCCGTGGTGCCGTTGGCCAGTTGCGCGGCCAGCTCGTTGCGCTGGCGCTCGCTTTCCGCCAGGCGCTGTTGCAGGGCGGTGAGCTCCTGGGCAGCGACGTTTTCCACCGGGCGTGGCTCCACCGCCACGCTGGGGGCCACCGTTGGCAGGGCCTCTTCGGCCTGGGCCAGCGCGGCGGTCAAGGACAGGGCGAACAGCAGGGACAGCGAGGCGTGGCGCATCGGAACTCCTGTTTCCTACGAATGGATTCTGCGTGCTGCTGTCAGAAGACCTGCTTGAAGGGTTTTACGGTCACGTTGGCGTAGACGCCCGAGGTGCGGAAGGGGTCGGCGTCGGCCCAGGACTGGGCGGCGACCAGGGACTCGAACTCGGCGACGACCAGGCTGCCGGTGAAGCCGGCGCTGCCCGGGTCGTTGCTGTCCACGGCTGGGTGCGGGCCGGCCAGTACCAGGCGGCCTTCGGCTTTCAACTGCTCCAGGCGGACGAGGTGCGCGGGGCGGTTGGCCACGCGCTTTTCCAGGGAATCGGCAACATCGGTGGAGATGATCGCGTAGAGCATGACAGTCCTTATTCTTGAGGTTTTTCGGATTCGGGGTCGTGCATGTGGCGCGCCAGGAAGATGCCCTGGCCGATGAGGAATAGCAGGGTCAGGCCCAGACTGCCGAAGACTTTGAAGTCGACCCAGAACTCTTGATAGGTGAAGGCGACATAAAGGTTGGCGAAGCCACAGAACAGGAAGAAGACGATCCAGGCCAGGTTGAGGCGCACCCAGATGGCCTGGGGCAGCGCAACGGCGTGGCCCATGACGCGCTGGATCAACGGCTTGTCGCCGATGAAGTGGCTGGCGGCGAAGCCCAGGGCGAACAGCCAGTTGACCACCGGCGCCTTCCATTTGAGGAAGGTTTCGCTGTGGAAGGCCAGGGTCAGGCCGCCGAACACCAGGCAGGCGGCCAGGGTCAGCCACTGGCCTTTTTCCAGGCGGCGCTGGGTGACGAAGATCGCACCGTAGACCACCACCGAGGCGGCGATCAGCACGGCGGTGGCGCTGAAGATGCCGCCCAGCATGACGCTGTGCCCGGCGAATTCGATGGCGCGTGGCTCGAGCTTGTAAACGATGAAGAAGAGGATGAGCGGGATGAAGTCGATGAATTGTTTCACGGCGGCAGCCAGAAGCGGGATGTGGCGGCATAATAACAAACCATTCTCGTAGCGAAAGCGCACGCCATGCACATTGATCTGCACTGTCACAGCACGGCCTCCGACGGCGCCCTGGCGCCCGCCGTACTGGTGGCGCGCGCCCATGAAAAGGGCGTGCGGGTGCTGGCGCTGACCGACCACGACACCCTCGAAGGGCTGGAGGAAGCGCGCAGCGCCGCCGCCGACCTGGACATCGAACTGATAAACGGCGTGGAGCTGTCCTGCACCTGGGGCGGCGCCACGATTCACGTGCTCGGTTATGCCTTCCGTCAGGACGCGCCAGAGCTGCGCCAGGCCATCGCCGACTTGCACCAGGGCCGCTGGTCGCGTGCCGAGGAGATCGACCGGCGCCTGGCCGCCAAGGGCATGCCCGGGGCGCTGGAAGGTGCGCGGGCGATCCAGCGCGAACTGGGTGACAGCGGCAACGCGCCGGCACGCCCGCATTTCGCCGAGTTCCTGGTGCGCGAGAAACATGTGCGCGACCGCGCCGAGGCCTTCCGCAAATGGCTGGGCTCGGGCAAGCTCGGCGACGTCAAGCAGCACTGGCCGCCCCTGGCCGAGGCGGTGGGTACGCTGCGTGCCGCCGGGGCCTGGATCAGCCTGGCGCATCCCTACCATTACGACTTCACTAAGACCAAGCGTCGCAAGCTGGTGGCGGATTTCATCGCCGCCGGCGGCCACGCCATAGAGGTGGTCAACGGTATGCAGCCTGCGGAGCAGGTGGGCGTGTTGACCATCCTCGCCCGCGAATTCGGCTTGCTGGTGAGTGCCGGCAGCGATTTCCACGCACCTGGGGACTGGTCGGAGCTGGGCGTGTACCGACCCATACCGGAGGACCTGCCGCCCCTGGCGGCGCGTTTCCAACATGCACAACGACCAACTGAACGCTGAACAGGGAGATAACGTGAGTCAGTTTTTCCAGGTCCACCCGGAGAATCCCCAGCCGCGGCTGATCAAGCAGGCGGTGGAGATCGTCAGGGCGGGGGGCGTGATCGTCTATCCGACCGACTCCTCCTATGCGGTCGGCTGCGCCATCGGCGAGAAGAACGGCGTGGAACGCATCCGCCGCTTGCGCCGCCTGGATGACAAGCACAACTTCACCCTGGTCTGCCGCGACCTTTCCGAGCTGGGGCTGTTCGCCAAGGTCGACACCGCTGCGTTCCGCCTGCTCAAGGCCCACACGCCCGGGCCTTACACCTTCATCCTCAGCGCCACCCGCGAGGTGCCGCGCATGCTGCTGCACCCCAAGCGCCGCACCATCGGCCTGCGGGTGCCGGACCATCCCATCGCCCTGGCGTTGCTGGAGGAGCTGGGCGCGCCCTTGATGAGCGCCACCCTGACCCTGCCCGGTGAAGCCCTGCCGATGAGCGACCCCTATGAAATGCGCCAGATCCTCGAGCACCAGGTGGACCTGATCATCGATGGCGGTTATGGCGGTATGGCTGCGTCCACGGTGGTCGACCTGTCCGAAGGCGAGCCGCGCCTGGTGCGCGCGGGTTGTGGTGACCCGACGCCCTTCCTGACGGACGCCGAGGCGTGAGTGCAGAGGCTACGCCCCAGGTCGACAGCCAGGCCGGTGCCCAGCAGGAACTGCCGTTCGCCCTGGTCTACGGGCAGGCGGTCACCGAGCTGCCCATCGACCTCTATATCCCGCCGGATGCCCTCGAAGTCTTCCTCGAAGCCTTCGAGGGGCCGCTCGACCTGCTGCTCTATCTGATCCGCAAGCAGAACATCAACATCCTCGACATCCCCGTGGCGGAGATCACCCGCCAGTACATGGGCTACGTCGAGCTGATGAAGTCGGTGCGCCTCGAGCTGGCCGCCGAGTACCTGGTGATGGCCGCCATGCTCGCCGAGATCAAGTCGCGCATGCTGCTGCCGCGCTCCAGCGAGGCGGAGGTCGAGGAAGAAGACCCGCGCGCCGAGCTGATCCGCCGCCTGCAGGAGTACGAGCGCTACAAGGCCGCCGCCGAGGGTATCGACATGCTGCCTCGGGTCGGCCGCGACAACACCGTGCCGCGCCTGGATGCCCCCGAAGCCCGGGCCCGCAAGCTGCTGCCGGATGTGAGCCTGGAAGAATTGCTGCTGTCCATGGCCGAGGTGCTGCGCCGCGCCGACATGTTCGAAAGCCACCAGGTGACCCGCGAGGCGCTGTCCACCCGCGAGCGCATGAGTGAAGTGCTGGAGCGCCTCAAGGGTGGGGCCTTCCTGCCGTTCGTCAGCCTGTTCACCGCCGAGGAAGGGCGATTGGGCGTGGTGGTGACCTTCATGGCAGTGCTGGAGCTGATCAAGGAACAACTGGTGGAACTGGTGCAGAATGAGGCCTTTGCACCCATCCACGTCCGCGCAAGAGCCGAGTAGATGAACCTTAACGACCCCAAGGAGCTGGCCTCCCTGCTCGAGGCGTACCTGCTGGCTTCCGGCAAGCCGCTGTCGCTGGAGCGCATCGCCGAGCTGTTCGAGGAGGCCGAGCGGCCGGAGCTCGCGCAGATCCGTGCCGCACTGGCGATCCTGGCCACCTCCTGCAAGGGGCGCGCCTTCGAACTCAAGGAAGTGGCATCCGGTTACCGCCTGCAGGTGCGTGAACGCTTCGCGCCCTGGGTCGGCCGCCTGTGGGAGGAGCGCCCGCAGCGTTATTCCCGCGCGATGCTGGAAACCCTGGCGCTGATCGCCTACCGCCAGCCGATAACCCGGGGCGAGATCGAGGACATCCGTGGCGTGGCGGTGAACAGCCAGATCGTCAAGACGCTGATCGAGCGCGAGTGGATCCGTGTGGTCGGTTACCGCGATGTGCCCGGCCGCCCGGCGATGTTCGCCACCACCAAGGGCTTCCTCGACCATTTCAACCTGAAGAACCTCGATGACCTGCCGCCGCTCGCCGCCCTCAGAGAGCTGGAGCCCGAGCCGGTGCTGGCCCTCGATGACGTCGACGTGCCGGTGCCCGAAGGCTTGCAGGCACGCGCCGACCTGGCGGGCGAAGAGCCCGCCGAGCCCCGCGAGGAAACCAGCTTCCGCTCCTTGCTGGCGGAGCTGGACACCATGGAGCAGGGGTTGAAGATCGACTTCGACGACCTGCCCGTCGCCGATGCCGAGCAACCGGCGAGCGAGGAGCCCGCCGAGGTGGAGGAGGGCGACGAGGCGCTGTTCGATGAGGCGCCTGACGAGACCCGTCACTGAGGCCACAAGACGAGGCGCTGCGATGAAGGACCCCTGCATCAAGGTTTGCCAGTTTGCCGACGACGTTTGCCGGGGTTGCGGACGTACCCGCAGCGAAATCAGGGGCTGGAAGAAGCTCGGCAAGCAGGCGCGCCGCGAGGTGCTGGCCGAAGCCGATATGCGCCTGCTGGCCCTGGCCGCGACCGGCCGGCGAAAACACTGACGACCCCGCGCGCGCTCAGCTAGCCTGAGGTTCGCCCGCCGCGTATGATGCGCGACCTTTTTGAATGACTACACCGGGAGGTGCCCAGATGAACGAAGACGAATACAGCCCCGCTGGGGAAAAGCTGCAGAAGGTCCTGGCCCGCATTGGCCTGGCTTCGCGCCGCGACATCGAGGCCTGGATCACCGAAGGCCGCGTCAAGGTCAACGGCGTGGCCGCGACCCTCGGCCAGCGCGTCGACCGTCATGACGCCATCAGCGTCGACGGCCGACTGCTCAAGCGCGAGGAAGAGACCGAAGCCGTCCGCCGCGTGCTGATCTACAACAAGCCCGACGGCGAAGTCTGCACCCGCGACGACCCGGAAGGCCGCCCCACCGTATTCGAGCGCTTGCCGCGCCTGCGCGCTGGCCGCTGGATCAACATCGGTCGTCTGGACATCAACACCACCGGCCTGCTGCTGTTCACCACCGACGGTGAACTGGCCAACCGCCTGATGCACCCTTCCTACGAGATGGACCGCGAGTACGCCGTGCGCGTGCGGGGCGAAGTCACCGAGGAGATCCTCGAGAACCTGAAGAACGGCGTGATGCTGGAAGACGGCCCTGCCAAGTTCACCGACATCCAGGAAGCGCCCGGCGGCGAAGGCTTCAACCATTGGTACCACTGCGTGGTGATGGAAGGCCGCAACCGCGAAGTACGTCGCCTGTGGGAATCCCAGGGCCTGGTGGTCAGCCGTCTGAAGCGCGTGCGTTTCGGCCCGGTGTTCCTCACTTCCGAGCTGACCATGGGGCGCTGGCGCGAGATGGGCCAGTCCGAAGTGGACATCCTCAGTGGCGAAGTGGGCCTCAAGCCTATCCAGCTGCCGGAGGTTTCCAGCAAGCACAAGGACAAGGTCGAGCGCATGCAGCGCAAGCTGGTCAAGCCGGTGAGCGGCCGTGGCCGGCGCCAGGGCGATGAGCGCCCGGCCCGTGGTCGTGGTGAGGGTGCCGAGCGCCCGAGCCGTGCGCCGCGTGGTGAAGGCTCGGATCGCCCGGCCCGTGCTCCTCGTGGCGAGGGTGCGGACCGCCCGGCACGCAGCCCCCGTGGCGAAGGTGCTGAACGTCCCGCCCGCGCTCCGCGCCCGGCGGCCCGTGGCGAGCAGAACCGTGGCACACCCCTGGCGGAGCGCCCGCGTGATGTGGCCAAGAAGCCCCGTGGCAAGCCCCAGGGTGATGCCAGCGAAGTGGCTGAACGCCCGCAGCGCAAGCCGGCGCGCCCGGTAAGCAAGCGCACCAACGGGCCGGCAGGCGAGGGGCAACGCCCTGGTTTCGGCCGTAAGCGCTGATTTGCCGATGCAATGAAAAAGGGGCCCGATGGGCCCCTTTTTCGTGGGTGTCGTTCGCGTTGGGCGGGGTTTAGCCAGCCATGGACAGGCGGTTGCGGCCAGTGCGCTTGGCCACATAGAGGGCGCTGTCGGCACGACGCAGCAGGCTGTCCACCGATTCGGCCGGCAGCAGCGTGGCACAGCCCAGGCTCATCGACAGCTCGATGGGGCGTCCGCCCACCAGGTGCTGGATTTCCATCACGCCCATGCGCAGGCGCTCGCCGACCATGCCGGCGGCTTCGCGGCAGGTGTTGGAGAGCAGGACGAGGAATTCCTCGCCGCCGTAGCGGAACACCATGTCGACGTTACGCAGCTTGCCCTTGAGGGTGGCGGCCACGGCTTTGAGCACTTCGTCGCCGGTGCTGTGGCCGTATTCGTCGTTGATGCGCTTGAAGTGGTCGATGTCCAGCATCAGTACGGACAACGGCTGCAGGTTGCGGCGCGCCAGATCCACCTCGCGTTGCAGCGCCTGGTCCATGGCGATGCGGTTGCCGGTGTCGGTCAGCGGGTCGCGCAGCGCCGATTGCACCGCGGTGCGGTAGAGCAGGGCGTTGCGCAGCGGGAAGAGCATGCAGGCGAGCAGCGATTCGAGCTGGCTCAGTTCGGCATCGTCGAAACGCTGGCGGCGGCGGAAGATCAGCTCGCCCAGGTACTCGCCCTCGTGGCTCAGGCGGTAGCCGGCCGAGTGGGCGGCGCGCTCGCCGTATTCCAGGCGCAGGTCGCTGCTCTGGTGCTGGTAGGCCAGGGCGTCGAGGGGGACGAGGCGCTGCACTTCACGGAAGAACAGGCTGACGATGCGCTCCACATCCAGACTGGTCTGCAGCTGCATGCTCAGCTGGCGACGCAGTTCCAGCAGGGTCATCTGCCGCAGCTTGCTTTGGGCCGGGCTGGTAAAGCCCAGGCGCTGAAGCTTGGCAGCATCGAAATCTATGGTGTTGGTAGGGGTGGACGGGACCATTTGGCGAACCTCTGACGCTCGAAGCGACGACACCAGGCATAGAGCGATTTCCGTGCCAGAACCGTTTTTCGTCTTCAAAAGCGTTTGGATTCAAGGTGTTATCTGTAGTGGCAAAAAGCCGGTGGCAAGCTTTTGCCGGTGGATTGGCGCAAGCCTGGCAATGTGATGCCGTTCACGAGAGGGCGGTGCCGGTTTACTGACGGAGAGCGGCGGCGACCGTTGCGGTCGCCGCGTGAGGCGGAGTGTTGCGTTACTGGGCGTCGAAGGCCTGGCCGTTGACGCCGGTGCTGTCGGCACCCATGAGGTAGAGGTAGACCGGCATGATGGCGTCGGGCAGCGGATTGTTTTCCGGGTTTTCGCCCGGGTAGGCCTGGGCGCGCATGCTGGTGCGGGTGGCGCCGGGGTTGACGCTGTTGGAGCGGACGTTGGCGATGCCGTCCAGTTCGTCGGCCAGGGTCTGCATCAGGCCTTCGGTGGCGAACTTGGAGACCCCGTAGGCGCCCCAGTAGGCGCGGCCCTTGCGGCCAACGCTGCTGGAGGTGAAGACCACCGAGGCGTCGCTGGACAGCTTGAGCAGCGGCAGCAGGGTGCTGGTCAGCATGAACATGGCGTTGACGTTGATCTGCATGACACGCATGAAGTTGTCGCCGGACAGCTGCTCCATCGGCGTGCGCGGGCCGATGATGGAGGCGTTGTGCAGCAGGCCGTCGAGGCGGCCGAATTCGTTCTCCACCATGGCCGACAGCTCGTCGTACTGGTGCGGCTGGGCGGTTTCCAGGTTGAAGGGGATCACCGCCGGCTGGGGATGGCCCGCCGCTTCGATCTCGTCATAGACCTGGTTGAGGTTGGCTTCGGTCTTGCCCAGCAGCAGCACGGTGGCGCCGTGGGCCGCGAAGGCCTTGGCGGCGGCGGCGCCGATGCCGCGGCCTGCGCCGGTGATCAGGATGACCCGGCCCTTGAGCAGGTCGGGGCGGGCGGAATATTGGAACATGTCGGGCTCCTTCGGAGAGCTGCAAGCTGCAAGCCTGAAGCTGAAAGTAGGGTGAAGGGGCGTCTTGCAGCTTGTGGCTTGAAGCTCGCCCCTGCTGCGTCAGCAGCTACACAGCGCGCGATCGAGTACGGCGCGCAGTTCGAGGGGGTGGTCGACGACCACGTCGGCGCCCCAGTGGCTGGGGTTGTCGTCGGGGTGGATGTAGCCATAGGTGACGGCGGCGGTGCGGGTGCCGGCGGCGCGGCCGGACTCGATGTCGCGCAGGTCGTCACCGACGAAGAGCACGCTGGCCGGGTCCAGCTGCAGGCGGCTGCAGGCCAGGAGCAGCGGCTCGGGGTCGGGCTTGCTGTTCTTCACGTGGTCCGGGCAGATGAGGATCGCCGAGCGTTCGGCCAGGCCGAGCTGCTGCATGATCGGCTCGGCGTAGCGCACCGGCTTGTTGGTGACCACGCCCCAGATCAGGCGGGCCTTCTCGATATCCTGCAGCAGCGCATCGATGCCGTCGAAGGGGCGGGTGAGCACGGCGCAATGGGCCTGGTAGCGCTCCAGGAATTCCTGGCGCAGGGTTTCGAAGCCTTCGGCTTGCGGGTCAATGTCGAAGGCGGCGGCGACCATGGCGCGGGCGCCGCCGGAGACCTGGTCACGCACCAGCTTGTCGTCCAGGGCCGGCAGGCCCCGGTCGACGCGCATGGCCTGGGTTACGGCGATGAAGTCCGGTGCCGAGTCCAGCAGGGTGCCGTCCATGTCGAAGAGTACCGCTCTGAGGCGCATGCCGGTCACTCCTCGCGCAGCGTGTGGATCATGTAGTTGACGTCCACGTCGCTGGCCAGCTTGTAGTGTTTGGTGAGGGGGTTGTAGGTGAGGCCGATGATGTCCTTCACCTGCAGGCCGGCGGCGCGGCTCCAGGCGCCCAGCTCGGAGGGGCGGATGAACTTCTTGAAGTCATGGGTGCCGCGGGGCAGCAGGTTCATGATGTATTCGGCGCCCACGATGGCGAACAGGTAGGCCTTGGGGTTGCGGTTGATGGTGGAGAAGAACACCTGGCCGCCCGGCTTGACCAGGGTGTGGCAGGCGCGGATCACCGAAGCCGGGTCCGGCACGTGTTCGAGCATCTCCAGGCAGGTGACCACATCGAACTGGCCGGGCATCTCGGCGGCCAGCTCTTCGGCGGTGATGCGGCGGTACTCCACCGGCACGCCGGACTCCAGTTGGTGCAGGCGGGCGACGGCCAGGGGCGCTTCACCCATGTCGATGCCGGTGACCTTGGCGCCACGCTGGGCCATGGCTTCGCTGAGGATGCCGCCGCCGCAGCCGATGTCGAGCACCGTCTTGCCGGCGAGGCGGGCGCGCTCGTCGATCCAGTTGACCCGCAGGGGGTTGATGTCGTGCAGCGGTTTGAACTCGCTTTCGCGGTCCCACCAGCGGTGGGCGAGGGCTTCGAATTTGGCGATTTCAGCGTGGTCGACGTTGCTCATGGAGACACCTTTTCATCAATCGGAATTCAGTGGCCGGCGATCCGCTCGCCCCAGGCTTTCGCGGTGGCGATCAGGCGGTCTTCGTCCAGGCGGGTGAGGCGGCCTGCATCGAGCAGGGGCTTGCCGTCGACCCACACATGCCGGACGCAATCGCGGCCGGTGGCATAGATAAGCTGCGAAACCGGGTCGTAGACCGGTTGCTGGGCCAGCCCGGAGAGGTCGAAGGCGACCATGTCGGCGGCCTTGCCGATCTCCAGCGAGCCGGTGTCCTGTTCCATTCCCAGGGCCCGCGCTCCATTGAGCGTAGCCATGCGCAGGGCGCGATGGGCGTCCAAGGCGGTGGCCGAGCCGGCGACGGCCTTGGCCAGCATGGCGGCGGTGCGGGTCTCGCCCAGCAGGTCGAGGTCGTTGTTGCTGGCGGCACCGTCGGTACCCACGGCGACGTTGACCCCGGCCAGCCACAGGCGCTCCACCGGGCAGAAGCCGCTGGCGAGCTTGAGGTTGGATTCCGGGCAATGGATGACGCTGGTGTTGCTTTCTACCAGCAGTGCCAGGTCTTCATCGCTGATCTGGGTCATGTGCACGGCCTGGAAGCGCGGGCCGAGCAGGCCGAGGCGGGCCAGGCGGGCGAGGGGGCGTTCACCGCGCTGCTCCAGGCTCTGCTGGACCTCGAGTGCGGTTTCCTGCACGTGCATGTGGATGCCGGCATCCAGCTCTTCGGCGAGCATGCGGATGTTTTCCAGCTTGTCGTCGCTGACCGTGTAGGGCGCATGGGGGCCGAAGGCCACCTTGATGCGCGGGTGGTGCTTGAGGTCGCTGAACAGTTCGAGGCCGTGGCGGATGGCTTCGGCGGCGTCGAGGGCGCCGGGAATGGGGAAGTCGATGACCGGGATGGTGATCTGCGCCTTGATCCCGCTGCCGTGCACCGCCTCGCTGGCTACGGCGGGGTAGAAGTACATCTCGGAGAAGCAGGTGATGCCGCCCTTGATCTGCTCGGCGATGGCCAGTTCGGTGCCATCGCGGACGAAGGCCTCGTCGACCCATTTGGCTTCGGCCGGCCAGATGTGCTGTTCCAGCCAGGTCATCAGCGGCAGGTCGTCCGCCATGCCGCGGAACAGCGACATGGCGGCATGGCCGTGGGCGTTGATCAGCCCGGGAGCCAGCAGCATGCCCGGCAGCTCGCGCACTTCCGTCACAGGCCAGCGCAGGGCCTCTTCGCGCGTGGCGATCAGCGCGATACGCCCGTCGCGGATGCCCAGCGCATGGTCACGCAGAACCACGCCTGCGGGTTCCACGGGGACGATCCAGGTTGGCAGCAGGAGCAGGTCGAGCGGGGCTTTGGCGTCGGGCATGGTGGCGCATCCTGGGCGCAGGAAAATATCGCGGCAGTATACCCGAGCCAGACAGGCTCGGGATCGCTATAATCCGCGGTTTTTCCGCGAGTTTATTGGTGGCGAGGTGTTCCATGCGTGAGCAACTGTTGGCAGCCGAGAAGGTGATCGCCATCGACTGGCGGGACGGGGTCCTGCGACTGCTCGACCAGCGCCTCCTGCCCCAGGAGGAAACCTGGCTGGAATACGCCACGGCGGCAGACGTCGCTGAAGCGATCCGCCTGATGGTGGTGCGCGGTGCGCCGGCCATCGGCATCAGTGCCGCCTACGGGCTGGTGCTGGGCGCCCGTGCGCGGTTGGCGGCCGGCGGCGATTGGCGTGAGACGCTGGAGGAGGATTTCAGCGTGCTGGCGGACTCGCGACCCACGGCGGTCAACCTGTTCTGGGCGCTCAATCGCATGCGCGAGCGTCTGGATCGCCTCAAGGATGGCGAAGACCCGCTGCAGGTGCTGGAGGCAGAAGCGGTCTCCATTCACGAAAGCGACCGCGAGGCCAACCTGACCATGGCCCAGCTGGGCATGGAGCTGATCCGCAAGCACCAGGGCAATCCCCAGGCGCTGTTGACCCACTGCAATACCGGTGCCCTGGCCACGGGCGGCTTCGGTACCGCGCTGGGGGTGATTCGTGCCGCCCACCTCGATGGGCTGGTGGAGCGCGTGTATGCCGACGAGACCCGCCCCTGGTTGCAGGGTGCGCGCCTTACCGCGTGGGAGCTGGCCAACGAAGGCGTGCCGGTGAGCCTCAATGCCGACGCAGCGGCAGCGCACCTGATGAAGACCGCCGGCATCACCTGGGTGATAGTCGGGGCGGATCGCATCACTGCCAATGGCGATGTGGCGAACAAGATCGGCACCTACCAGTTGGCGGTCTGCGCCATGCACCACGGTGTGCGCTTCATGGTCGTGGCGCCGAGCTCCACCATCGATATGGCGCTGGAGAGCGGTGATGACATTCCGATCGAGGAGCGCGAGGGGCGCGAGCTGCTCGAGTTGGGTGGCAAGCGCGTGGCGGCCGACGTGCATGCGGTCAATCCGGTGTTCGATGTGACCCCGGCGGACCTGATTGACGCCATCGTGACCGAGAAGGGCATAGTCGAGCGGCCCGACACGGCCAAGCTGGCGCAACTGATGTGCCGCAAACGCCTGCATTGACGCTTGGGCCTGCGCCCGGCGGGGCTGGGTGCAGGGCAGTGACTGTGGTAAGCTCCGCCAGTTATCGAGCCTCCCTTTGCAAGGTCGGCATTCTGTGCGGATCCGTGGCTTAACTCGTTGATTTGTCGTGAGTCGTGCTGGCGCTGCCAGGCGACGAGCCTCGCGTCATCCAGGAAGGATGTGTCGGGGTTTCACTAGAAAAAGGAATCAGGCTTCTCATGGGCGAACTGGCCAAAGAAATCCTCCCGGTCAATATCGAAGACGAGCTGAAACAGTCCTACCTCGACTACGCGATGAGCGTGATCGTCGGGCGCGCCCTGCCGGATGCGCGCGACGGTCTGAAACCGGTACACCGTCGCGTGCTGTTCGCCATGAGCGAGCTGAGCAACGACTGGAACAAGCCGTACAAGAAATCCGCCCGTGTGGTCGGTGACGTGATCGGTAAGTACCACCCCCACGGTGATACGGCCGTCTACGACACCATCGTGCGCATGGCCCAGCCCTTCTCCCTGCGCTACATGCTGGTCGACGGCCAGGGCAACTTCGGTTCGGTGGACGGCGACAACGCCGCGGCCATGCGATACACCGAAGTGCGCATGTCCAAGCTGGCCCACGAGCTGCTGGCGGACCTGGACAAGGAAACCGTCGACTGGGTGCCCAACTACGACGGCACCGAGCAGATCCCGGCGGTCATGCCGACCAAGATCCCCAACCTGCTGGTCAACGGCTCCAGCGGCATCGCCGTGGGCATGGCCACCAACATCCCGCCGCACAACCTGTCCGAGGTCATCGACGGTTGCCTGGCGCTGATGGACAACGGTGAGCTGACCGTCGATGAACTGATGCAGTACATCCCCGGTCCGGACTTCCCGACCGCGGGCATCATCAACGGTCGTGCCGGCATCATCGAGGCCTACCGCACCGGCCGTGGCCGCATCTATATCCGTGCTCGCGCCGAAATCGAGGACATGGAGAAGGGCGGTAACCGCCAGCAGATCATCGTCACCGAGCTGCCCTACCAGCTGAACAAGGCGCGTCTGATCGAAAAGATCGCCGAACTGGTCAAGGAGAAGAAGCTCGAAGGCATCACCGAGCTGCGCGACGAGTCCGACAAGGACGGCATGCGCGTAGTGATCGAGCTGCGTCGTGGCGAAGTCGGCGAGGTGGTGCTCAACAACCTCTACGCCCAGACCCAGATGCAAAGCGTGTTCGGCATCAACGTGGTGGCCCTGGTCGATGGCCAGCCGCGCACGATGAACCTCAAGGACATGCTCGAGGTGTTCATCCGTCACCGCCGTGAAGTGGTGACCCGCCGTACCGTCTACGAGCTGCGCAAGGCCCGTGAACGCGGCCACATCCTCGAAGGCCAGGCCGTCGCCCTGTCGAACATCGACCCGGTGATCGAGCTGATCAAGAACTCGCCGACCCCGGCCGAGGCCAAGGACCGCCTGATCGCCACCGCCTGGGAATCCTCCGCCGTGGAAGCCATGGTCGAGCGCGCCGGTGCCGATTCCTGCCGTCCGGAAGACCTGGATCCGCAGTACGGCCTGCGCGAAGGCAAGTACTACCTGTCCCCGGAGCAGGCCCAGGCCATCCTCGAGCTGCGCCTGCACCGCCTGACTGGCCTGGAGCACGAGAAGCTCCTGTCCGAGTACCAGGAAATCCTCACCCTGATCGGCGAGCTGATCCGCATCCTCACCAACCCCGAGCGCCTGATGGAAGTCATCCGCGAGGAGCTGGAGAAGGTCAAGGCCGAGTTCGGCGACGCCCGTCGCACCGAGATCGTCGCGTCCCAGGTGGACCTGACCATCGCCGACCTGATCACCGAAGAAGAGCGCGTCGTCACCATCTCCCATGGTGGCTATGCCAAGTCCCAGCCGCTGGCCTCCTACCAGGCGCAGCGTCGCGGTGGTCGCGGCAAGTCCGCCACCGGCGTGAAGGATGAGGACTACATCGAACACCTGTTGGTCGCCAACAGCCACGCCACGCTGCTGCTGTTCTCCAGCAAGGGCAAGGTGTACTGGCTGAAGACCTTCGAAATCCCGGAAGCCTCGCGTACCGCCCGTGGCCGTCCGCTGGTGAACCTGCTGCCGCTGGACGAGGGCGAGCGCATCACCGCGATGCTGCAGATCGACCTGGAAGCGCTGCAGCGCGAAGCCGGCGACGAGGATGACCTCGAGGAAGCCGAGGGCGCAGTGCTCGAAGGGGAGATCGTCGAGCAGGAAGTCGAGGAAGTCGAAGGCGATACCCCGGAACTGGTGGCTGAGCCCACCGGCGCCTACATCTTCATGGCCACCGCCTTCGGTACCGTGAAGAAGACTCCGCTGGTGCAGTTCAGCAAGCCGCGTTCCAGTGGCCTGATCGCTCTGCGCCTGGATGAGGGCGACACCTTGATCGCTGCCGCCATTACCGACGGCGCCAAGGAAGTCATGCTGTTCTCCAGCGCCGGCAAGGTGATCCGCTTCGCCGAAAGCATGGTGCGCATCATGGGCCGTACCGCCCGTGGCGTCCGCGGCATGCGCCTGGCCAAGGAACAGCAACTGATCTCCATGCTGATCCCCGAGTCCGGTGCGCAGATCCTCACCGCATCGGAGCGCGGCTTTGGCAAGCGCACCGGCCTGGGCAAGTTCCCGCGTCGCGGCCGTGGTGGCCAGGGTGTGATCGCCATGGTCATCAACGAGCGTAACGGCAAGCTGGTCGGCGCCATTCAGGTGCAGGACGGCGAGGAGATCATGTTGATCTCCGACCAGGGCACCCTGGTGCGTACCCGTGTCGACGAAGTCTCCAGTTCCGGCCGCAACACCCAGGGCGTGACCCTGATCAAGCTGGCCAAGGACGAAACCCTGGTTGGCCTGGAGCGTGTGCAGGAGCCGTCCGGTGTCGACGAGGACGACGAGCTGGAAGAGGGCGAAGTGGCAGTCGATGCCGCCGCCGAGACTCCAGTGGACGACGCCCAGCAGGATGACGCGCAGCCGGCAGGTGAAGAGTAAGAAGCTGCAGAGCGGGCGGGCCCTAGCCGGCCTGTCCACTCGGTAGAAGACCATCAGTGGGGGTGCAGGTGCCCCCGCGCTACCCAGTGAGAGTGGATGTGAGCAAGCGAGCCTTTAACTTCTGCGCCGGCCCGGCCGCGCTTCCGGAAGCTGTCCTGCAACGCGCCCAGGCGGAACTCCTCGATTGGCAAGGCAAAGGCCTCTCCGTCATGGAAATGAGCCATCGCAGTGACGATTATGTCGCCATCGCCGAGAAGGCCGAGCAGGATCTGCGCGATCTGCTTTCCATCCCCTCCAACTACAAGGTGTTGTTCCTTCAGGGCGGTGCCAGCCAGCAGTTCGCCGAGATCCCGCTGAACCTGCTTCCGGAAAACGGTGTGGCCGACTACGTCGAGACCGGCATCTGGTCGAAGAAGAGCATCGAGGAAGCTGCTCGCTACGGCCGCGTCAATGTGGCTGCCAGCGCCAAGGGCCTGGACTACTTCGCCATTCCCGGGCAGAACGACTGGAAACTCAGTGCGGATGCCGCCTATCTTCACTACGCCTCCAACGAGACCATCGGTGGCCTGCAGTTCGACTGGATTCCCGAGACCGGTGATGTGCCGCTGGTTGTGGATATGTCTTCCGACATCCTCTCCCGCCCGCTCGACGTTTCCCGCTTCGGCCTGATCTACGCCGGCGCGCAGAAGAACATCGGCCCGAGCGGCCTGGTCGTGGTCATCGTCCGCGAAGACCTGTTGGGGCGCGCACGTTCGTCCTGCCCGACCATGCTCAATTACAAGATCGCCGCGGATAACGGCTCCATGTACAACACGCCGGCGACCTTCTCCTGGTACCTCTCGGGCCTGGTGTTCGAGTGGCTGAAGGAGCAGGGCGGCGTCGAGGCCATGGAGCAGCGCAACCGCGCGAAGAAGGAACTGCTCTACGGCTACATCGACAAGAGCGACTTCTATACCAACCCGATCGCAGTGAATGCGCGTTCGTGGATGAACGTTCCGTTCCGCCTGGCCGATGAGCGCCTGGACAAGGACTTCCTCGTCGGTGCCGACGCCCGTGGCCTGCTCAACCTCAAGGGCCATCGCTCGGTGGGCGGCATGCGCGCCTCCATCTATAACGCCGTTGGCCTGGACGCAGTCGAAGCCCTGGTGGCCTACATGGCGGAGTTCGAGAAGGAGCGCGGCTGATGTCCGAGCACGAACTGAAGGCCCTGCGCCTGCGTATCGACAGTCTCGACGAGAAGATCCTCGAGCTCATCAGTGATCGCGCCCGCTGTGCCCAGGATGTGGCGCGGGTGAAGATGGCCGCTCTGCCGGAAGGCGAAAAGCCGATCTTCTATCGCCCCGAGCGTGAAGCCTGGGTGCTCAAGCACATCATGGAGCGCAACCAGGGGCCGCTGGACAACGAAGAGATGGCGCGGCTGTTCCGCGAAATCATGTCGTCCTGCCTGGCGCTGGAACAGCCGCTCAAGGTCGCGTACCTGGGGCCGGAGGGTACTTTCACCCAGGCTGCGGCGATGAAGCATTTCGGTCACGCGGTGATCAGCACGCCGATGGCGGCCATCGATGAGGTGTTCCGCGAAGTGGCGGCCGGTGCGGTCAACTTCGGCGTGGTGCCGGTGGAGAACTCCACCGAGGGTGCGGTCAACCACACCCTGGACAGCTTCCTCGAACACGACATGGTCATCTGTGGTGAGGTGGAATTGCGTATCCACCATCACCTGCTGGTGGGCGACACCACCAAGACCGACAACATTACCCGCATCTACTCCCACGCCCAGTCCCTGGCCCAGTGCCGCAAGTGGCTGGACGCGCACTACCCGAACGTCGAGCGCGTGGCTGTTTCCAGCAACGCCGACGCCGCCAAGCGGGTGAAGAGCGAGTGGAACTCCGCCGCCATCGCCGGCGACATGGCCGCCAGCCTCTATGGGCTGACCAAGCTCTGCGAGAAGATCGAGGATCGCCCGGACAACTCCACGCGCTTCCTCATCATCGGCAGCCAGGAAGTGCCGCCCACTGGCGACGACAAGACTTCGGTCATCGTCTCCATGCGCAACAAGCCGGGCGCGCTGCATGAGTTGTTGGTGCCCTTCCACACCAATGGCATCGACTTGACCCGTATCGAGACCCGCCCGTCCCGCAGCGGCAAGTGGACCTATGTGTTCTTCATCGACTTCATCGGCCATCACCGTGATCCGCTGATCAAGGATGTGCTGGAGAAGATCAACCAGGAAGCCGTGGCGCTGAAGGTGCTGGGGTCCTACCCGAAAGCGGTTCTCTGAACCCAAGAGATTTCCCAAGGAGCGCCCATGAGCTGCGACTTCCTCGCCCTGGCACAGCCGGGCGTGCAGAAACTTTCGCCTTACGTGCCGGGCAAGCCGGTTGATGAGCTGGCCCGCGAGCTGAACCTCGACCCGGCCGGCATCGTCAAGCTGGCCAGCAACGAGAACCCCTTGGGCCCGAGCCCGAAGGTGATCGAAGCCATCCGTGCCGAGCTGGCCGAACTGACCCGCTATCCCGATGGCAACGGCTTCGAGCTCAAGCGTCGCCTGGCCGAGCGTTATGACCTGAAGCCGGAGCAGGTAACCCTGGGCAATGGTTCCAACGACATCCTCGAGCTGGTGGGTCGTGCTTACCTGGCCCCGGGCCTGAATGCGGTCTTCAGCGAGCATGCTTTTGCCGTCTATCCCATCGTCACCCAGGCTGTCGGTGCGACTGCCAAGGTGGTGCCGGCCAGGGATTGGGGGCATGACCTGCCGGCGATGCTGGCGGCCATCGACGAGCAGACCCGCGTCGTCTTCGTCGCCAACCCGAACAACCCGACCGGTACCTGGTTCGGCCCGGAAGCGCTGGATGGTTTCCTCGCCAAAGTGCCGGAGAACGTGCTGGTGGTGCTGGATGAGGCCTACATCGAGTACGCATCGGGCGATGAGCTGCCTGATGGCCTCGACTACCTGGCGCGCTATCCGAACCTGCTGGTCTCCCGCACCTTCTCCAAGGCTTTCGGCCTCGCCGCGCTGCGCGTCGGCTACGGGATTTCCTCGGCCCGCGTCGCCGATGTTCTGAACCGTGTGCGCCAGCCGTTCAACGTCAACAGTCTCGCACTGGCAGCCGCGTGCGCAGCCCTGGCGGATGCCGAGTACCTGGCCGAAAGCCGTCGTCTCAATGATGCCGGCATGGCGCAACTGGAAGACGGTTGCCGCGCGCTGGGCCTGGGGTGGATTCCGTCCCGTGGCAACTTCATTGCCATCGATTTCGGTCGTGATACTGCCGGGATCAACAAGGCCTTGCTGGCTGCCGGCGTTATCGTGCGCCCGGTAGCCGGCTATGGCATGCCGAACTTCCTGCGTGTTTCCATCGGTCTCCCCCAGGAGAACCAGCGCTTTCTCGACGTTCTGGGGCAGGTGCTTGCCCGTGGCTGATGTCATGCCGCTGCAACAGCGTTCTCCTAAGCTCGGGCGCCTCGTGGTGATCGGGCTTGGCCTGATCGGTGGCTCCTTTGCCAAGGGGCTGCGTGAGAAGGGGGCGTTCGATGAAGTCGTGGGTGTCGATCTGGACGCCGAGTCGCGCCGCCTGGCCGTGGAGCTGGGCGTGGTCGACCGTTGCGAGGTCGATCTCGCTGCCGCCTGTCAGGGGGCTGCGGTGATCCAGCTCGCCGTGCCTATCCTGGCCATGGAGCGCCTGCTGAAAGAGCTGGCGCAGCTCGATCTCGGCAATGTGGTGCTGACCGATGTCGGCAGCGCCAAAGGCAATGTCGTGCGTGCCGCGCGCCTGGCTTTCGATGGCATGCCGGCGCGCTTCGTACCTGGGCACCCCATCGCCGGCTCCGAGCAGAGCGGGGTGGAGGCGGCCAATGGCGCACTCTTCAGTCGCCACAAGGTGATCCTGACGCCTCAGGATTCCACCGATGCCGACGCGCTGGCTCTGGTCGATGCGCTCTGGCGCGAGCTGGGTGCTGACGTCGAGCACATGCAGGTCGAGCATCACGACGAAGTGCTCGCCGCCACCAGCCACTTGCCACACCTGTTGGCGTTCGGCCTGGTGGATTCGCTGGCCAAGCGCAGCGAGAACCTGGAGATTTTCCGCTATGCCGCCGGTGGCTTCCGCGATTTCACGCGGATCGCCGGCAGTGATCCAGTCATGTGGCACGACATCTTCCTCGCCAACCGCGAGGCCGTGCTGCGGGTGCTGGACGCATTTCGTGGCGACCTCGACGCCTTGCGCGACGCGGTCGACGCTGGGGATGGGCATCAACTGCTGGGCGTTTTCACTCGCGCCCGCGTCGCCCGCGAACATTTCAGTAAAATCCTGGCCCGCAGGGCCTATGTGGACGCCATGCACAATAACGACCTGATTTACCTGGCCCAGCCGGGTGGCCGCCTTTCCGGACGTATCCGCGTTCCGGGCGACAAGTCCATTTCCCACCGCTCGATCATGCTCGGCTCCCTGGCCGAAGGCACGACCGAGGTCGAGGGCTTCCTCGAGGGCGAAGACGCCCTGGCGACCCTGCAGGCGTTCCGCGACATGGGGGTGGTTATCGAGGGCCCGCACCATGGCCGCGTGACCATCCATGGCGTTGGCCTGCATGGCCTGAAGCAGCCGCCCGGCCCGTTGTACCTGGGTAACTCCGGTACCTCCATGCGTCTGCTCAGCGGCCTGCTCGCCGCCCAGCCGTTCGACACCACCCTGACCGGCGACGCTTCGCTGTCCAAGCGCCCGATGAACCGCGTGGCCAAGCCGCTTCGCGAAATGGGCGCAGTGATCGAAACTGCCGCCGAAGGCCGTCCGCCAATGGTCATCCGTGGTGGCCAGCGCCTTACCGGCATGAGCTACGAGATGCCGATGGCCAGCGCCCAGGTCAAATCCTGCCTGCTGCTCGCCGGTCTCTATGCCGCCGGTGAAACCTCCGTCACCGAGCCCGCGCCGACCCGTGATCACACCGAGCGCATGCTGCAGGGCTTCGGCTACCCCGTTGCCGTGGATGGCAGCACTGCAACCGTGGAAAGCGGTCACAAGCTCTCTTCGACCCATATCGAAGTGCCTGCGGACATTTCCTCGGCAGCCTTCTTCCTGGTCGCCGCGAGCATCGCCGAAGGTTCCGAACTGCTGCTGGAGCACGTGGGCATCAACCCGACCCGTACCGGCGTGATCGACATCCTCAAGCTGATGGGCGCCGATATCACCCTGGAGAACCAGCGTGAAGTGGGTGGCGAGCCGGTTGCTGATATCCGCGTGCGCGCTGCGAAGCTCAAGGGCATCGATATCCCCGAGGACCTGGTGCCGCTGGCCATCGACGAGTTCCCGGTGTTGTTCGTCGCTGCCGCCTGTGCCGAAGGGCGTACCGTGCTGCGTGGCGCCGAAGAGCTGCGGGTCAAGGAGTCCGACCGCATCCAGGTGATGGCCGATGGCCTGGTAGCGCTGGGCGTGAAGGCCGAGCCGACCCCGGACGGCATCATCATCGACGGCGGGGCCTTCGGTGGTGGTGAGGTCTGGAGCCACGGCGACCACCGCATCGCCATGTCCTTCAGCGTCGCTTCGCTGCGGGCGGGTGGGGAAATCCGTATTCATGATTGCGCCAACGTCGCGACCTCCTTCCCGAACTTCCTCGGGCTGGCGGCGCAGGTCGGCATCCAAGTCGCCGAAGAGGGCAAGTGATGAGTACTGCAGCGCCGGTCATCGCCATCGACGGCCCGGGTGGCTCGGGCAAGGGCACGGTCGCGGGCTTGCTGGCCAAGCGCCTCGGCTGGAACCTGCTGGACTCCGGTGCGCTTTATCGCCTGCTGGCCTTCGCGGCGCGTAACCATGGCGTCGACCTGACCAACGAGGAGTCGCTGAAGGTTCTGGCGGCGCATCTCGATGTGCAGTTCCTCTCCAATGCCGGTGGCGTGCAGCGGATCATCCTCGAGGGCGAGGACGTCTCCGACGTCATCCGCACCGAGACGGTGGGGGCGGGGGCTTCGCAGGTCGCTGCACTGCCGGCGGTGCGCGATGCGCTGTTGCAGCGTCAGCGCGCATTCCAGGAGGCGCCCGGCCTGGTCGCCGATGGGCGCGACATGGGCACCGTGGTGTTCCCCGATGCGCCGCTGAAGATCTTCCTCACTGCTACTGCAGAAGAGCGTGCGCGTCGCCGCTATCTGCAGTTGAAGGGCAAGGGCATGGAGGTCGAGATGGCTTCCCTGCTGAACGAGATCATCGAGCGGGATGAGCGTGATACCCAGCGCTCCGTTGCGCCGCTCAAGCCCGCTGCGGATGCGCTGATCCTCGACTCCACCCATCTGAGCATCGACGAGGTGCTGGAGCGGATTCTCGCGGCTTTTGCTGATCTGGGGCTGGATGACTGATCGGGTATCTACGCCGACAACGCCGCGGCCCCCGGTCGCGGCGTTGTCGTTTTCACAGCGACCAGGGCATTGGCGACCCGTCGGGCTGAAGGCCCGGCTTCGCCAAGTCGTGGCAATTGACGGCAGTCAACCTCATTGCTAACATTCCAGCCCTTATGTCGGCTTGATTTCTCTCGTTAGAGGTCGGGCCGGTTCTGATTCCGAAAGGATGTGCCTCATTGCCAGTCATCCGACTGAGCGTGGTGCCGCAGGGGTGGAACGGGATACCAGTTAACGTCCCTTTCACCTTTAATCACTGACTTGACCGCATTTGCTGGTAGTGCGGAATAGGGCCTTTAGTGGCCTTTGACTACAGGTATGATCATGAGCGAAAGCTTTGCAGAACTTTTTGAAGAAAGCCTGAAATCCCTCGACATGCAGCCGGGTGCCATCATCACCGGCATCGTGGTCGACATCGACGGTGACTGGGTCACCGTGCATGCTGGCCTCAAGTCCGAGGGCGTCATCCCGGTCGAGCAGTTCTACAACGAACAGGGCGAGCTGACCATCAGCGTGGGTGACGAAGTTCACGTTGCGCTGGACGCGGTAGAAGATGGTTTCGGTGAAACCAAGCTGTCCCGCGAGAAAGCCAAGCGCGCCGAGTGCTGGATTGTTCTGGAAGCTGCTTTCGCTGCTGAAGAAGTGGTCAAGGGCGTTATCAACGGCAAGGTCAAAGGCGGTTTCACCGTCGACGTCAGCGGCATCCGCGCGTTCCTGCCGGGCTCCCTGGTGGACGTCCGCCCCGTGCGCGACACCACTCACCTGGAAGGCAAAGAGCTCGAGTTCAAAGTCATCAAGCTCGACCAGAAGCGCAACAACGTTGTCGTTTCCCGTCGCAGCGTCCTGGAAGCCGAGAACAGCGCCGAGCGTGAAGCTCTGCTGGAATCCCTGCAGGAAGGCCAGCAAGTCAAAGGTATCGTCAAGAACCTCACTGACTACGGCGCATTCGTTGATCTGGGCGGCGTAGACGGCCTGCTGCACATCACCGACATGGCTTGGAAGCGCATCAAGCACCCGTCCGAGATCGTCAACGTTGGCGACGAGATCGACGTCAAGGTTCTGAAGTTCGACCGCGAGCGCAACCGCGTCTCCCTGGGCCTGAAGCAACTGGGCGAAGACCCATGGGTTGCCATCAAGGCTCGCTACCCGGAAGGCACCCGCGTAACCGCGCGCGTTACCAACCTGACCGACTACGGCTGCTTCGCAGAGCTGGAAGAAGGCGTGGAAGGTCTGGTGCACGTTTCCGAGATGGATTGGACCAACAAGAACATCCACCCGTCCAAAGTCGTTCAGGTTGGCGACGAAGTGGAAGTTCAGGTTCTCGACATCGACGAAGAGCGTCGTCGTATCTCCCTGGGTATCAAGCAGTGCAAATCCAACCCGTGGGAAGACTTCTCCGGTCGCTTCAATAAAGGCGACAAGATCTCCGGCACCATCAAGTCGATCACCGATTTCGGTATCTTCATTGGTCTGGAAGGCGGCATCGACGGCCTGGTTCACCTGTCCGACATTTCCTGGAACGAAGTTGGCGAAGAAGCCGTACGTCGTTTCAAGAAGGGCGACGAGCTTGATACCGTCATCCTGTCCGTAGATCCGGAGCGCGAGCGCATCTCCCTGGGTATCAAGCAGCTGGAAGACGATCCGTTCTCCAACTACGCCTCCCTGAACGAGAAGGGCACCATCGTGCGCGGTATCGTCAAGGAAGTTGATGCCAAGGGCGCTGTAATCACCCTGGGCGATGACATCGAAGGCATCCTGAAAGCCTCCGAAATCAGCCGTGACCGCGTTGAAGACGCGCGCAACGTGCTGAAAGAAGGCGAAGAAGTCGAAGCCAAGATCATCAGCATCGACCGTAAGAGCCGCGTCATCAGCCTGTCCGTCAAGTCGAAAGACGTGGACGACGAGAAAGACGCAATGAAGGAACTGCGCAAGCAGGAATCCGAGAGCACTGGTCCGACCACCATTGGTGATCTGATCCGCGCTCAGATGGAGAACCAGGGCTAAGTCCTGATTCCTTCATCAAAAAGGGCGGCCTAGGCCGCCCTTTTTGTTGTCTGAGTTTTACCCTTGGTTATTAGGGCTGTTCAAAGCTCCGTGGTCATGCTAAAACCGCGTAGAGCTGATCTAGCCGCTTGATATAGAAGGGAAAAACCATGACCAAGTCGGAGTTGATCGAACGAATCGTTACCCATCAGGGCCAGCTTTCCTCGAAGGATGTGGAGCTTGCCATTAAGACCATGCTCGAGCAGATGTCCCAGGCATTGGCTACGGGGGATCGTATCGAGATACGCGGCTTTGGCAGCTTCTCCCTGCATTTCCGTGCGCCTCGTACAGGGCGTAATCCGAAGACTGGTGAGTCGGTTCGCCTGGATGGTAAATTTGTGCCGCACTTCAAACCGGGCAAGGAGTTACGGGATCGGGTTAACGAGGAGGAGTAGGCTTGAGTTCAAGGTGATTGAGCAGGAGGCTCGCTGCGCAACCCCCTCTTCAAAGTAGATGTCGTACATAGCCTGCTTGCGAAATACCAGAAAGTAGGCAGAATGCGCCTTCAGTTGTCTAGCTGGAGCAAGGTTACCTCTATTCTCTGCTGTATAGGCCGCTAGGCCGGTAGTTCACACCTAGGGCTGAGCCCCTCTAGTTTCGTTATTTTCAAGGGATTTGTTAGTGTGGTACTCCTCGATTCTTCCTCCGGCTACTCTCTTCGGCATTTCGCGATACTGCTGTAGCCCGCCTATTTTCTGTCGATGGACCAAGCGCCTTACCTTTGCCCTTTGTGCAGTTGAGTCTTCCGATTGGTTTTTCTGCCGGTTGGCGCCCGTTCCACTTTTTGAGGTGCTTTCCACCGTGTGCAATCACCGCGGGAGGTTTCCTGGCTATGTGGCGAGAATCTTGAAACTATTCTTATTAATGTTTAAGCGTCAATGCTATCTGTTTTTTGGCTGTTGTAAGGGTGTGAACATACCCACTATGGCTAGTCCAAGCGTACTGTGAAGGCCCGCTGCTGCGTTATTTGGTGCTTTGCTTTGGTAGATGGATAAGTTAAGAGTGTTTCTGGTTTCCAGTATTATTTGTAAGGTTCTAAGGTTGCATTTATGTGATTTACTGTATTTTGCCGATCATAATGTTCTGAGTGCAGAGATTTATTGATGAAGCTTTTCATGATAACCAATTGCGTCGATATGGCAGCGTTTGCTATCGCAAGTGGCGTAGATCGTATCTTTGTAGATACTGAGATTATTGGTAAGGATGCGCGTCAAGGGCACCTTAGCACCGTGATCAGCCGGCACACGTTGGATGATGTTCGCCGGATCAGATCGGTAGTACCGGAGGGGCGTTTGCTCGTTCGTATCAACCCAATCCATGAAGGAAGCGAGGCTGAAATTGACCTTGCGATTGAGGCGGGTGCTGACGTACTTATGCTTCCGATGTTTCGTTGTGTAGAGGAGGTTGAGTTATTTACAGCGGCAGTAGGGGGGCGTGCACGCTGCAATCTTCTCGTCGAGACCGTGTCTGCTGCTGCCAATCTTAAAGCGTGTGTCGACGTGCCAGGTGTCGACGAGGTGCATATTGGCCTAAACGATCTTCATCTAGAGCTTGGCCTCGACTTCATGTTTGAGCCTTTGGCCAGCGGAGTGGTCGATAGTATGGCTGAGATATTACGGGGCAGTGGTAAACCCTTTGGCATCGGTGGCATCGCGCGTGTCGGCGAGGGGCTGTTGCCAGCGGAGTTACTATTGGCCGAGCATGTTCGTTTAGGATCGACAGCCGCCATCCTTTCTAGAACGTTTCATCGTCAAGCTTCATCTGTCTCCGAAATCAGAAAGCAGATGGACTTCCCCGCAGAGCTTGGCAAACTCAAGAGCGCATTTCAGAGAAGCAAGAGCTATGATTCTGAAACGTTGCAGGCTAATCATCGTGATGTTCAAGAAAAAGTAAAATTGATAGTTGAGTCGATAAGGGCGCGCAGGTTGAAGTGATGACGCAGGCGCAGCGAAATCTACTTGGGGCTGGGCTCTTCTTGAGCTTGGCTTTGATGGGGGGGCGACTGGCAGGCTTCGGCCGGGAAATTTTAATTGCATCTTCATTCGGTTTGTCCGCCGAGGCAGATGTTGCAATTATTCTCCTCTCGATTCCTGATCTTCTTGTCAATCTTCTGCTGTCTGGGGGGTTAAGTGTCGCTCTTGTTCCGGCATTGAGGTCGGCGGACTCAGGTAAAGAGGCGGCGCTTTTTTTCCAGGCTTCTATTGTCGTGGGCGGGGGGTTCGCCACATTAGCAACGATTTTCGTAATGGCACCGACGGCGTGGTTCGGCTTATTGGCCCCGGGGGTGCTCAGTCCGCTGCGCTGGCTAGACAATTGGATGATTTATGCCATTGCAGTCGCTATTCCCCTAACTGCGCTATCCGGCGTTAGTTCGGCGACATTGAATGCAAGAGACCGTTTTTTTGTTGCAGGCTGCGGTACGTTGATATTCAACCTTTGTGTCATCGGTGGGCTGTTCTACGCTGTGACTATTGGGGGGGCGTATCTCTCTTGGCTATGCGCTGGGATTTTCCTGGGTGCATTAATTCGTTGGCTTAGTCAGCTCCTGGCGCTTCGAGTTGGACGTCTGCCCAAGGTATATGATGCGTCTTATGGTTGGGTTCTGGATAAGCAGTTGTTGCTAGGCTTTGTGGCGGGGCTTGCTTCGGCCTCTCTGCTGGTGGTGGTGCCCTTAATCTTGCGGGCGGGAGCGTCATGGCTTGGGGAGGGTGAGTTAGCTGCGTTTAACTATGCCGTTAAACTGGTCGAATTGCCTCTGGGAATTATTATTACCACCCTTGCCACTGTGGCATTTCCTCGGCTGAGTGAGGCGCATGATCGACAAGATACTGGTGCCTTTAACGATATCCTGAACGTATCGTTACAGCGGTCGGTGTTACTGTCTATTGTCATCGTACTGTGCGGACTTCCATTCATTGATGCCGTGATTTCTATAATATTTGGGGCTGGGCAGATAAATACTGCGGGGCTTCAGCATATTACGGCTCTCACGCAGGTCGCGTTGCTGAGCGTGCCTTTCGTTGGTATTTCGAGCCTCGCTGCTGCTGCGGTGAATGCGCAAAGACGGCCGTCGGAAGTCCTGCGGCGTACCGCTGTAGTCATGTTGTTTCTCCCGTTACTTTGCCTTCCCGGCCTTTGGATGAAAGAGCCTGTCGTTCTGATGTTGGCTTTACCGGTCTTTCATATGATGTTGGCTGCCAATCTTGTTCGGGTTGCGGGTTGGTCTGCCCTTAAGGCTGTACTAAGAGGCACATTCATTCTTCGGCTTGGTGTGTTAATTTTTGCAGTTGTCCTTATAGCGGTGTTGTTGGATTTCTTGTTTCTGAAGCTTGCCGGATCATGGCTAATGGGGCCATTGGCAGTATGGCGCTTAGGATTGGCGGGAATCGCATTCAGTATCAGTGCTGTCGCGGTACTCTACATGATGCGATTACGGGAAAGAGTGGTATGAAATGAAGCGAATATTTGATTTTTTTAGTTCACTTGCGGCAATCATTATCTTGTCACCACTGATGATCGGAGTTGCAGCCGCTATCTACTTCTCTGATTTTGGCCCTGTCCTGTTCAAGCAGAGGCGTATTGGTCGGAATGGGCGCGAGTTCTTTATTTATAAGTTTCGCAGCATGGTGGTAGATGCGGACAAACTCGGGGGATACGCCACGGCAGATGGTGACCCACGTATTACTCGAGTGGGGCGGTTCATTAGGCGAACTAGCCTTGATGAGCTCCCACAGTTGTTGAATGTGCTCTCGGGGTCAATGAGCGTTGTGGGACCACGGCCAGATGTACCTGCACAGAGGGCGCTTTACACTGATGATGAATGGAGCCTGCGCATTAGTGTTCGCCCAGGGATCACTGGTCTGGCTCAGGCGACGCTACGTTCGGCGGCTACAGAGAGCCAACGTAAAGAACTGGATTTGCAATATGCTCGACAGGTCTCGCTGCTCAAGGATATTCAGATTATTCTACTGACATTCAAACAAGTTTTTGGAAAGGGCGGCAACTGAAATGTGCGGCATTTTTGGCTATTTCCACCGGGGAGTGCGCTCCCTTTCACCTGAGAAATTGAACGCCATGGGAATGGCAATCCAGCACCGCGGGCCTGACGATCAAGGGATCTTCAGCGCCCCCGGTCTCGCGCTAGGCAACCAGCGGCTTTCGATAATTGATCTTGCAGGCGGTCATCAGCCATTTGTTTCAGATGACGGGAAAATTGTCGTCGTGCAAAACGGAGAGATATTTAACCACGTTGAACTCGCCGTCGATTTAGCCCGGACGGGATACCCGTGCCGCACTCATTCGGATACGGAAGTGCTATTGCGCTTGTATGAGCGTGAAGGCATTTCTTTTGTCAGCAAGCTAAATGGAATGTTTGCCATTGCCATTTATGATGCCCGTGAGCAGTCCGTCTATTTAGTCAGGGATCGGATCGGCGTTAAACCTCTTTATGTGCACGACGATGGACTTCAGCTGACTTTTGGTTCCGAAATAAAGTCACTGCTCCGCGCTGGGATGCCTCGTCCTGCAATGAATGAGGAGGCCTTGCATCATTACTTGACCTTTAACTATGTACCTGCCCCGCTCACTCTATATCAGGGTGTTCATCATCTCATGCCGGGACATGTGATGAAGATTACCCGGGCGGGCAGCTCGGTATCACGCTGGTGGGACTTGGCTTCCGTCGAGCCGGTACATGGCCGATCCGAAGCTGATTGGATAGAGGAATTTAACTATATTCTTGATGATGCGGTGCGGCTTCGCTTGAGAAGCGATGTTCCGTTTGGCGCTTTTTTGTCGGGTGGGGTGGATTCCAGCACTGTCGTAGGGTTAATGGCTCGGCATATGCCTGAGCCGGTCAAGACATTTTGCATAGGCTTTGATGATCCCCGTTACGATGAGTCGATATACGCCCAGGAAGCAGCTAGTCGCTTCGGTACTCAGCATATTATGGAGCGCGTCGCGCCTGACATGCTGGAACTCTGGCCCATGGCGACCTATCACTGCGATCAACCTCATGGCGATGTATCGTTTCTTCCTACCTATCGTGTTTCCGCTCTAGCGGCTAAACATGTAAAGGTGGTACTGACAGGCGATGGCGGCGACGAGTTGTTTGCCGGTTATGACAAGCATAGAGATTTCTTCTCCAATCCTGATGTTGAAACGCTTACAGATAGCGAGTTCCAGCGTCGCTACTTTGACAGTATTTCCTTGTTCACCAGCCACGGCAAATCTGCGCTCTATAAGCCAGAGATGGCTGCGCGTCTGCGTGGAATTGAGTCTTTCGACATTGCGGCTCCGTATTTTCAAGCTGTTTCCCATCAGGACCGGATTAATCAGGCTCTGTTCCTGGATATGCAGTTGTTGCTCAGCGGCAATAATCTGGTGAAGCCCGATAGAATGGGAATGGCTGTTTCTCTTGAGGCGCGTACTCCATTTCTTGACTATCGGATGATGGAGTTTGCTTTTCGCATGCCGGGTGAATTAAAGCTCAAGGATGGTGTGACGAAATATATTTACAAGAAGGCCGTGGCGCCATTGATTGGTGAGCATCTCGCCTATCGAAAGAAACAGATGTTTACAGTTCCGGTCGGGGAGTGGTTCAAGACCACCAAGAAAGATTATTGCTTGTCTAATCTTCCCAATGACTCTTTCTCCAATGATGCGTTGAGTTCTATATGTGAGGAGCATTTTTCGAACACGCGAAATCGAACTAGAGAGTTGCGTGCGCTCATTGCATTAAAGCATTGGGTTGACATGGTCTGATTTCAGAGGGTTTGGTGATGCTGGTTGATTAATATGCAGGGACCAATAAGTAGAGCGCTGTTTAAAATTTTGTTTTGCTCCTCCCTTATTATTTGTTGGATTCAAGCGTCTGTGAGTGGTAAGAGCTTCTTGCCTGTCGCCGTAGAGGGGGGGGCGGTGGATGGGTATACGTCGCAAGTTCTTTATGTGCGTGAAATCATTGAGCTTGGTGGGAGTTTTCTTGATCAACCTCCACTTGTCTGGATTCACTTGATACGGTCAATTTTGTTCTATTATTTGGATTTTCTAAGTTATATAGGCGGTGCATGGTTGGTGGCGCTTGGCGTTGCTCTGTTCTTTGTGCCGCTTATGCGGCTCTTCGTCCATGCGAGATTTTCTTATGTTTCTATTCTGCTGCCTATTTTAATTGCATTGGTGAGTTATCGGGCTGTATTTGTTGCGCTGTCCGTCGGTTATATTTTTTTGTATTTTCTATATTCTAGGCGAGTAATTTATCTGGTTATTTCTTTTATATTCCTGAATCTGAGTTCTGCCTCTGTTTTGATAGGGATGCTCGTCGTGTGTATCTATGCTTTTAGATTTTCGGCATGGAGTTGGCGCTTGGGGGTTTTTCTTATAGGGTTGACTCTCTCTTTCATGATTTCATTGCAAGATAAGATCGTTGGGTTTATGTCGGCCAGCATCGGCTATCAACCCACCGTGTCGGTAGGTGAGGGCGGGCTTTGGGGGGTTCTGACTCGAAATACTATTTTTACCTCTTTCTACGAGGGCGATTACATGAGAGGAGCGGGATACCTTGCATTTCTCTTTGTAGCGCTCTTGATCATTTTCTTATCCCTATGTGTTCGAGAGTTTAAAGGGTATGGATTGTTGTTTCTTGCGGGGCTTCCGGCTTTCTTCCTTGAAGGCCTGGGTGTTATTGCTTTGACCATCCCATTGTTTATGTTTTTTTGTCAGGTTCCACTTGCTATTAGATCGGAATATCACCAGTCAGCTCAGTCATGGTACAAGGAAAGAGTATGAGCGATATTCAGGATAAGGTCCTATTTGTTTGCTACGGTGGTGGGCATTCCGCTGCATTGTTGCCTGTAATAAAGCGACTTATAAGTCGCGAGGTGGATGTTGCTGTTCTTGGGTTGACAACAGCAAAGCGGGCTATAGAGCGTGAGGGGATCAAGACATTAGATTTTAGTGCTCTTGTAGAAGGGATTCGGCCCTACAAGCGTGCTACCGATGTGGGCTCAATGCTGGCCAAGGCTCACGCTTCCCATCCCATGGTTAGCTTCCGTGATACGGCTGCTTATCTGGGTGTTGGGTTTCATGCTCTTGTGAGGGATTATGGCTTGATAAAGGCCAAAGAAATGTACGCCCTTTCTGGCAGGCAGGTATTTTTACCTACTGATTTCTTTATTGAGCTCTTTAAAAAGGAGCGGCCGAGTCTGGTTGTATCTACCAATTCTCCAAGGTCAGAGCGTGCTGCACTTGAGGCTGCCCGCGAACTGGGTATTCCATCCGTCTGTTTGGTTGATCTCTATGCGTACTATGAAATTGAATGGTGTGCATCAGATCGCTATGCGAGTAAAGTCTGCGTTTTGAATCAGCAGGTGTGCGAGCGCTTTGTGGACGCTGGTTTGAATGTGTCTCGAATCAGTATTACGGGTAATCCGGCATTTGACCGATTAGCGCATATTGACCGCCTTCAGTGCAGGCGCATGTTCCGCCAGCGATTGGGCATTGAGGAGTCTCAATCGTTAGTCGTATGGATCTCGCAACCCGAGCCACGCAAGCATCCTTTCTCTGGCGCTCTTGGCGACGAAAACTATCCTATAGGTGTAGAAAAATACCTCTTTGAGGTATTTGGCAATGATCCTGCTGTGCACTTGGCCATGCGTTTGCACCCCAGCGAGTCTCGCCCTCCGTCAGTTGTGGCAGATCGTGTTCATTACAGCGACTCAACTGACTCGTTGGATCATTTGCTTTGTGCCGCAGACTGTATTGTCACGGCAAGCTCGACTGTTGGGCTGGAAGCAGCCTACCTGGGTTTACCTGTCATCCAGTGTATGGATTCTATTTTCTCTCACGATCTACCGCTTGCGAAGCTTGGCGTCGCCACTGCAGTAGAGACTTATAGGGATCTGGGGGGCGCAATTCGCAGCGTTCTCGACTGTCCTGAGGAGGGGCGGACGCCTAACCTTTTCGACGGCAGTGCCGCTGCGAGAGTTGAGGCGGTGATTTTGGAGCTGCTGGGAGGTGGGGCATGAGTTTCATTGCCAGCCTCGGTGTCGCGCGATGCGCTTCCTGAATAAATCTTGTAATATGCCGGAGGTCAAGTGCTGCGCTGATGCTGGAAGGCGCCAGTTTAAAAAATACCTTATTTTTCTCCTAATGCTGTTGAAAGTAAGGTGCTGATACTACGGGTGTTGGTTAGTTGTTGTGTGCCGACTAGCTAATAGCGTTTGGATTTTAATATTATGGATAGTGGTATTTTATGAATAAAGTTCCGTACCCCTCGGCAATCGATAAAGCTGCATTTTCAACTGCGGCAAATGTCACTGACGCTAAGTATGGCTTGCCTAGCGAAGTGCAGTATTGTGTTCGCTGTGTTATTTCCAATCAGCGACCAAACTCGGCGGTTGAGTACTCTCACACTAAGTCCACCAAAAAGAAAACTATTCACTTTGATGAGCACGGTGTGTGTGATGCATGCCGGTTCGCGGAAAGAAAGCACGCTAGTATCAATTGGGATGATCGCGAGCGTCAGTTGCGTGAGTTGTGTGATCAGCATCGTAGTAAAGACGGTAGCTACGATTGCATTGTTCCCGGCTCTGGTGGTAAGGACAGTTTTTATGCATCTCATATATTGAGAACTAAGTATGGCATGCACCCGCTAACTGTCACGTGGGCCCCGCACGTTTACACCGAGTGGGGGTGGCGAAATTTCCAAAGCTGGATTCATGCTGGCCATGACAATCTTCTGATGACGCCGAATGGGCGGGTGCACCGTCTGCTAACTCGTCTTGCGGTAGATAACCTTTTTCATCCTTTCCAAGCCTTTATGTTTGGACAGAAAGCGCTTGCGCCGAAAATGGCGCTTTTGCACAAAATACCACTGGTTTTCTTTGGCGAAAACGAAGCTGAATATGGAAACCCAATTGGCGATACTGAGTCTGCCAAGCGGGATTGGTCATATTTTACTTCCGACGATCAGTCGAAAGTCAGCTTGGGTGGAGTGTCTGTACCTGATTTGAAAGAGTTCTTTGATGTGGAGCAGCAAGACTTGCTGCCGTATTTACCTGCTGATCCGCATCAAATTGAAGAGCAGAAAGTCGAAGTACATTATTTGGGCTATTACTTGAAGTGGCATCCACAGAGTTGCTATTACTATGCCGTTGAACACGGCGGTTTCGAAGCTTCGCCAGAGCGAACGCCGGGAACTTACAGCAAATACAATAGCATTGATGATAGGATTGACGACTTCCATTACTACACTACCGGTGTGAAATTTGGCCTGGGCCGGGCCAGTTATGATGCGGCGCAGGAGATTCGATCGGGCGACATTACTCGCGAAGAAGGTGCTGCGCTTGTAAAACGATTTGATCATGAGTTTCCGGAGCGTTTTGCTGACGAGATTTTCCGCTACCTGAGCATCACCCCTGAAGAGTTTCCTCGCGCTAGTCAGATGTTTGCAGAGCCTATCATGTCGCGAGACTACTTTACTGCACTGGCTGATACCTTCCGTAGCCCGCATCTCTGGCTTTGGGAGAACGGTGAATGGAAGCTGCGCCATGCGGTATGGCACGAACAGCACAAGAAGTGATGGGCTGGATTCTTAAATGAGTAATTTGCGATTAATACCGCGTCTTGACATCAAGGGGCCCAATCTCATCAAAGGTATTCGTCTTGAGGGGTTGCGCGTTATCGGCGACCCCCAAGAGTATGCAGTTCGCTATGCGGAGGCGGGTGCTGATGAGTTGCTTTATGTTGACATCGTTGCAAGCCTCTATGGTCGAAATAATCTGAGCGATATTATTCGTCGGGCCGCGGATAGGGTGTTTGTTCCTATTACCGTAGCAGGGGGTATACGCAGTGTGGAAGATGCGAGGCACATCCTGCGTTCTGGAGCGGATAAAGTTGCTATAAATACAGCAGCTGTACTGAGACCTGAGCTTATTCGCGAGGTGTCAAGACGCTTTGGTTCCCAAGCGATGGTTCTCTCTATCGAGGCAAAAGAGCAAGCGCCTGGTAAGTGGGAGGCCTACACGGATAATGGCAGGGAGCGCACGGGGCTAGATGTTGTCGAATGGGCTGTAAGAGGGGTTGAACTAGGTGCGGGCGAGGTGCTCGTTACTTCAGTCGATCGAGAGGGGACTCGGAAAGGCTTTGACATTGATTTGATTCGCCAGATAAGCGATGCGGTTTCTGTGCCTGTCATCGCCAGCGGTGGTATGGGTAAAGTCGAGCATATGGTGGATGCTGCCAAGTTAGCTAGGCCAGATGCCATCGCGATGGCTGATGTATTGCATTATAACCGAATGACTATTGATGAAATTCGCAGTGCGGCGCTGGCGGCTGAATTGCCTGTTAGGAAGGTGACTCTTGGCAAATAAAAGCATTACGTTACTTGACTACGGTATGGCAAATTTATTGAATGTCGCCAGGGCATTTGAGTATTGCGGTGCTGCTGTGCGTGTTATTGAAGACCCTAGAGAAGTTGTTTCTGCAGATCGTCTCGTAGTACCAGGCGTGGGTGCTTTTGCAGATGTAATTAGAGAGCTGTCGGAACGGGGACTGGATGAGGCCATTCGCCGCTTCTCGGAGACCGAGAGACCGCTGTTCGGTATTTGTGTCGGGATGCAGATGCTTTTCGAGGGAAGTGAAGAGTTTGGTGAGCATCATGGTTTGGGGATACTTCCAGGCCGAGTAAAGGCGGTGCCGGCCAGATCCGTTGATGGCGATGCGCAGCGCGTGCCTCATATCGGCTGGAACCATCTGGTACTGCCAAGCTCCCAGCACTCATGGGCAGAGACGCCTCTGGATGGGCTGGAGAATGAACAGCCTGCATTTTATTTTGTGCATTCATATTCCGCTCATCCCGATCGCGATGAAGATAAGCTGGCGGAGTGCATCTACGGCGGACATCGGATATGTGCGGCAGTCCGTCGAGATAATATTTTTGCCACTCAATTTCATCCGGAGCGCAGCGGCACTGCCGGACTTGAATTGATTAAGAGATTCTTAGGCTAGCTGGGAGTCTGGCCGCTTGCTGTTTGTATAAGACGACTTCGTGAAGATGGCAGTTTTTCAGGATCCTGCGAATGCGAGTTTTAGTGATCGGAACCGGATCAATCGGCAGAAGGCACATGCAGACCATTCAGGCGCTTCGCCCAGGCGTGTGCTTCGACGTTTTGCGAGAACGGCCTCCGAAATCAGACGTAGTTGAAAGAGACGTATTTTTTACAGTGTCGTCTAGCTTGGCTGAAGCCATGAGTAAGCGGCCTCAATTGATGGTGATCGCCAATCCCAGCGCGCTGCACTTGCCGTTGTTGAGGCTCGCTATCGAAGAGGGCATCCCTTTTTATGCTGAAAAGCCTGTTGTGTCTTCGGCTGAAGATCTAGAGACGCTCAAGAATTGCATTGCCGGGTACAAAGTACTGCCCCCTAATATTGTCGGTTGTAATCTTCGGTTTTTGCCTTCTCTACAGGCGCTGAAGGAGATGGTTGAGAGGGGCGATTTAGGGAATATTGTCCACGCGAGCTTCGAGGCTGGACAGTGGCTACCGGATTGGCGGCCTGGTATTGACTACAGGGCCTCTTACAGTTCGAGAAAAAGCTTGGGCGGTGGGGTTGCTCTAGACCTCATCCATGAGCTCGATTCTGCGCGCTGGATTCTGGGAGAGCTTTACGATGTACAGGCAATTTTCGCTAAAGCTTCAGCGCTTGAGATCGATGTTGAGGACTCCGCTTCTTTTTTGATGCGGTCTCGCTTGGGAGCGTCTGTCTCCGTACATGTCAATTATGTGAGCCGCTTACCATTTAGGCGTTATCGTATTGTTGGAGATCAAGGCACGGCTGAGTGGGATCTACCCAGTCGAACGCTTAACGTCACAACACACGAGGGTTCCAATGCAGTAGCGCTGGTGCCAGGTGCATTCGATATTTCTCAGACCTATATAGCAGCGATGTCCGAGCTTCTGCGAGCAATCGATGAGCGCGCTGTGACGTCACAAGGTATTGAAGATGGTATTTCGGCTTTAGAGCTAATTTTCCGCTCCAATTCAACTCGTTTATCACGGTATGGCGTATGAGAACTATCGCTACCATTTGTGCTCGAGGCGGCTCTGTGGGCGTGCCGAGAAAGAATATTTCACTTCTCAATGGCAAACCACTTATTGCGTACACTATCGAGCAGGCACTCGCGGTGCACGAAATCGAATCTGTTTATGTGTCAACGGATTGCCCAGAAATTGCCGACGTGGCCCGTGCTTATGGGGCAGTCGTACCTTTTCTCCGCCCTGCCGAACTGGCGACGAGTACAGCTGCAAAAATTCCTGTCATTCAACATCTATGTGACTGGATTCTCGAAAATGTAGGGCCTTTCGACCGCCTTGTTGATCTTGACCCTACTTCTCCCTTGAGGCTTGTCTCTGATATTGAGTCCTGCATACACCTTCTTGACGATAAAACCGATGCGGTTATAACAGCATTCGAGTCAGAGAAAAATCCGTATTTTAATATGGTGGAATACAAGGAGTCGGGCCTTTTAGGGTTGGTCTGCAATGCGGCGGGCGGTGTCGTTGCTCGCCAGTTGGCACCGTCAGTCTATTCAATGAATGCGTCTATTTATGTTTGGCATCGTGAGACCCTTGCAAAGGGGCTTTGGAATGGGGTGCTCAAGCTTCATGTGATGCCGAGGGAGCGATCAATCGATATCGATAGTCCGCTGGATTTCAAGATAGTCGAGATGCTTCTTTCTGCGCGTGATGTAGAGGTGAAAAATGGATAGATTTTCCCTTGAAGGAAAGGTCATTGTTGTAACTGGTGCCGCAGGCATACTTGGTAGTAAGTTTTGTGAGGCTTTGCTTGAGTATGGCGCCCAAGTGGTTGGGCTTGATTCCAATAGTCAGGCATTGAAAGAACTTGCAGAGCGGCAGTTGTCGACGCGCTTGATCACTTACTGCGTTGATATTAGGGATAGAGACGCACTGCGCTTGGTTCATGATGCAGTGTTCGAGCAGTTTGGTCGTGTAGACGGCTTGCTCAATAATGCGGCGACTAAAAGTGAGAATTTCTTCGAGCCGTTTGAGACTTTTCCCCTGGAGGACTGGGACCATGTCATGTCCGTTAATTTGAAAGGGGCGTTCGTTTGCTGTCAGGAGTTTGGAGGCCGAATGGCGCTCCAGGGTTATGGCAGCATTGTTAATGTCCTTTCAATATACGGTATTGTTGCGCCTGATCAGCGAATATACGAGGGCTCTGAATATCTAGGGCGCGCGATCAATACCCCTGCCGTCTATAGCGCGAGCAAGGCTGGTTTGTGGGGGTTGACAAGTTATCTATCCTCCTATTGGGGGAGTCGCCATGTTCGCGTGAATGCGCTTACGCCAGGAGGTATTCAGAGCGGTCAGAATCAAGTGTTCGTTGACCGTTATTCCCAGCGGGTACCATTCGGCTGTATGGGGCAGGCCGATGATCTGGTTGGTGCTCTTATTTATCTGCTGTCAGATGCTGCTGGCTACGTGACAGGGCAAAATATAGTGATTGATGGCGGTTTAACGGTTTGGTGAACATGGACAGTACTTTCATTATCGCTGAGGCGGGTGTCAATCATAATGGTTCGCCAGAGCTAGCTTTTAAGCTTGTTGAGACCGCTGCCCGCTGCGGTGCTGATGCCGTTAAGTTTCAAACCTTTACAGCTGAGAAGCTTGTTCGACGTGGCGCGGAAAAAGCCGCTTACCAAAAAAGCGCTACGGGTGAAGGTGATCAGTTTGACATGCTCAAGCAGTTGGAGATGTCTCCAGAGTTGCATCGTGCTCTAATTTTGCGTTGTTCGGAACTCGGGATCGAATTTATGTCGACTCCCTTTGATGAGGAGGCGGCTGACTTCCTACTTGCCTCCGGTATGCGGCGAATCAAGATACCCTCAGGTGAAATAACCAATTGGCCCTTTTTACGCTTCTTGGCAAAAAAGAATGTTCCCTTGATTCTTTCAACCGGAATGGCTTCTCTTGAAGAGGTTGTGGAGGCTGTAGCGGTGATTGCTGAGGCTCGAAACAGCGTCGGCCTTACGGATGCGCTATCCAGTGTCTTATGCATTCTGCATTGCACCTCCAATTATCCAGCGCTTGCGCAGGATGTGAATCTTCGAGCAATGAATACAATTGCTGAGGCAACTGGTCTGCCAGTCGGTTATTCGGATCATACGCTAGGGCTGGCGGTTTCAACCGCGGCGGTAGCGCTTGGTGCAACTGTAATAGAGAAGCATTTCACGCTGGATAAATCGCTGCCTGGGCCAGATCATCAGGCTTCGCTTGATCCTGATGAACTTGCACAGCTTGTTGCTCAGATTCGTGTGGCCGAGTTGGCTTTGGGGTCCAGTATCAAGGCCCCCGCGGCATCTGAACTACCTGTTCGAGCCTTGGTGCGACGCAGTGTGTCGTTGGCGCGCGATGTTAAGGCTGGCGAGATTTTGAGCGCCCAAGACTTGTGCCTGTTACGTCCAGGTAACGGAATCCCACCTGCTGCCCTAGATCAGGTAGTGGGCCAGACCCTTGGTGAGTCTATGATTCGCGGAACGACTCTCCAGTGGGAAATGCTAAGCTGATGCGCCGCATTCTATATGTCACGGGAACCCGTGCTGACTTTGGCCTTATGCGTTCGTCCCTGCTAATGATTCATAGCAGGCCAAGCTTGGAGCTTGGAGTCTTGGCGACGGGGATGCATTTGGATTCACAGTATGGAAATACTATCCGTGAAGTCGAGTCTTGCGGTATTCCGATAGTTGCCCGTGTGCCTGTACAGCTTCGATCCGATAGTGGTTCCGCCATGGCGAAGGCTATTGGTATGGAGATACTTGGAATGGTCGAGGCATTCGAGCGGTGGGCACCTGAATTGGTGATGCTGCTGGGTGATCGAGGAGAGATGTTGGCGGGAGCGATTGCCGCACTTCATTTGAACATCCCGATTGTTCATATTCACGGAGGAGAACGCTCGGGCACTGTCGACGAACCTGTACGTCACGCTATATCCAAGCTCGCACACTACCACTTCACTGCGACAGCCAGTGCGCGTGAGCGTCTGATTCGCATGGGGGAGAGAGAAGAGAATATTTTCGTCACAGGAGCTCCCGGGCTCGATGGCCTTCTCGACATTTCGCGACCTGTGCGTGACGAGATGGCGCTGAGTTATGGTTTTGATCCTTCGCGCGCGATTGCATTGGTTATCTTTCATCCGGTAGTGCAGCATGCGGAGTTTGCTGACCGGCAGATGCGAACGTTGCTCGACGGCATTCGAATGGTGGAGGGCCTTCAGGCACTGGTGCTGATGCCTAACGCGGATGCCGGCGGGGAGGCTATTCGCGCGGTCTTGTCAGATCCGGCTCTCGGCGTGCGTGTGGTCGATCATTTTCAGCGAGATGAATTCTGCCGTTGGATGTCGGTTGTTGATGTAATGGTGGGGAATTCCAGCAGCGGTATTATCGAGGCGGCCAGTTTTCATACACCTGTGGTGAATGTCGGTGATCGTCAGTTTGGACGAGAGCGAAGTGACAATGTTGTGGATGTCGAGGTCGAAGTAACAGCAATACAATGCGCGTTGGTCCAGGCCTTGGCCAGAGGCAGAGTTGCAGTAAGAAATGTGTATGGGGAGGGGGTTGCTGGTCTGCGTATTACCGATCTGCTCGAAAGACTTCCTTTGAACCGCGATTTGTTGCTCAAGTACAATGCATACTAATCATTTTATTCTTGGTGCCGGCGGACATGGCAAGGTCGTACTGGATGCCTATGTTCGAGATGGGCGTGATGTCCGCTTGTTCGATAATGATCCTTCTCGCGTGGGCGGAAGGCTGCTCGGTCACGTAATCGAATTGCAGCCCGCTCTGATTAATTCTTCGCTCTTTGGCCATTTGGCCATTGGGGATAATGTAACTCGGCGGCGACTGTTGGCGGCGCTCGAGGATCAAGTTCTAGGTTGGTTTACTGTCATCCATCCACACTCAAGTATTGCAATAAGCGCAAAAGTGGCCGAGGGCTGTTTCGTTGCTGCGCACGCTATTGTTGGCCCAGATGCAATTGTTGGTCGATCTACAATCATCAACCACGGTGCCATAGTGGATCATGATTGCAGGGTAGGTGAGTGTTGTCATGTCGCCCCAAACTCCACATTGGGTGGGGGGGTTACGCTTGGTAATGAGGTTCTTGTAGGCAGCGGTGCAGTAATCTTGCCTGGTATCTGTATAGGAGACGGCGTGCGTATTGGTGCTGGAGCGGTGGTTACACGCAACGCACCTGCAGGCGCTGTTTTGGTTGGTGTTCCTGCTAGGATTTCTTTGTGATGATTGAACTACAGCGCGTCATTATTCACCAAGGGCTTTCTTTGAGGGAGCTGCTTGCTCGCATGGATCAGGGCGGTGCGGAGATTCTGCTGTTGGTCGATGAAAGCGGCCGTTTGGTTCGGACCATTACCGATGGCGATCTTCGTCGTTTGTTATTGGCTGGTACTGCGCTGGAGGAGGTGCAGTTCGAGCTTCCAGAGAAGACCCCTATTACCGCACAAGAGGGGGCGGATCGGGAGCAAGTTCTCGATTTGATGAGGCAGAATGATGTCAACCATATCCCGGTGCTTGACGACTGCGGATGCCCAATAGAGTTGCTGCGTGCTCGTGACCTCGAGTCACCAATTCTTCTTTCGACGCCGCACATGGGGGATCAGGAACTTTCGTTCATCAACCAGGCTTTCGATACTAACTGGATTGCCCCTCTTGGCCCCAACGTCGATGCTTTCGAACGAGAGCTGGCGGAGAAGGTAGGTGTTGGCCATGCAGCAGCGCTAAGCTCGGGCACTGCCGCCATCCATCTTGCACTCATCCTTCTGGGGGTCAGTGAAGGGGACAGGGTGTTCTGCTCCAGTCTTACATTTGTCGCCAGTGCAAATCCTATTCTCTATCAAAAGGCTGTTCCGGTATTCATCGACTCTGAGCCGGAAACCTGGAATATGTCGCCTGCAGCATTACTGCGTGGACTTGAACAGGCTGCTCAGGAAGGGAATCTTCCAAAGGCTGTAGTTGTCGTCAATCTGTATGGGCAGAGCTCAGATTTCGACCCTATCGTCGCGATTTGTGACAAGTTCAATGTTCCCTTGATCGAAGATGCTGCTGAGTCTCTGGGGGCGACTTACAAGGGGCGAGCCAGTGGTACTTTCGGCAAGCTGGGTATCTATTCGTTTAATGGCAACAAGATCATCACTACCTCCGGAGGAGGGATGTTGGTCTCGAATGATCGAGCCCTGATCGAGAAGGCGCGTTTTTTTGCGACGCAAGCTAGAGACCCTGCGCCCTGGTATCAGCACACAAGTGTCGGCTTCAATTACCGTATGAGTAATGTTCTGGCTGGTATAGGTCGTGGACAGTTACGCGTTCTGGAGGAGCGCGTTGGTCAGCGACGCGCGGTGTTCGAGCGATATCGCGAAAGCGGTATCGGTGGTGAGAGCTTCCAGTGGATGCCCGAAGCTTCGTTCGGTCTCTCGACACGCTGGCTTAGTTGCGGTGTTTTTGATTCTGCTGGCCGTGTCGATGTTCAGCGCTTTATCGAGCGGTTGGCGGAGCATCGTATTGAGGCCCGAAGGATATGGAAGCCGTTGCACCTGCAGCCGCTTTTCGAAGGGTGTGCCTATTTCTCTCATGATGAAGAATACTCCGTCAGCGATCATATCTTTGCTCATGGGATCTGCCTGCCCTCAGGCTCCAATATGACGGAACGGGAGCAGGATCGTGTAATTGAAACCGCTAAGAAGATCTTTGAGGAGTTTTAAGCAGGTTAGGAAGGACTGCGATCCGCTCTGACGATATTGCTTTTGCCTGTAGGAGGTGGGGCGGCTGCCGTTTGGTAGCGCTTCATGCTAGCCGCTTCCCTCCACATGCTTCAGGCCGTTGTGCGGAAAATCAGGTGATGCGCTCGGGGGGCGGAGCTCTCTCAGCGTGTCACATGGTCGCGTCGTGCACGAAAGTACGCCTGTCTGGCAAGGCTACCCACATAACAGCTATGGTCAGCTCCTTTGTTGTCGGTTACGGACGACGCGACGGTGCAGAAACGGGTATGTTGCGGTCGATGAGATCGCTTCAGTTGAAGGATGTTGCTTGGGACTGCCAGCGCAGGGCCGGGCTTTTAAAGGATATGGTGTCGTTGTTGTGTTGAGACTAGCTGACAAACTCAGAGAGCGCATGCTGCGCTTGCCGCGTCGCTACAAGCGGTCAATCCAGATCTTCATGGATGTTGTGTTGCTGTGGGTCGCCTTGTGGTTGGCATTCGTGATACGCCTCGGAGACATGGACAATATCTTCCCATTCAGTGGGCACTTATGGTTGTTCCTGGCTGCACCATTGGTATCCATCCCGTTGTTCATTCGATTCGGTATGTATCGAGTCGTCACGCGCTATTTGGGGAATGATGCGCTCCTCGCGATTGTTAAGGCTGTGAGCTTATCTGCTCTGATTCTGGCGTTGGCGGTGTACTGGTATCGCGATGCTCCCGCAATGATTCCTCGGTCTATGGTGCTCAACTACTGGTGGCTGAGCATCATGTTGATCGGTGGTTTGCGGCTATGCATGCGTCATTATTTTGTGGGCCACTGGTTCTCGCCTGAGCAGCCGTCTAAGCTCGGCGGGTTTGATAGTCACCTTTCTCGCGTTGCTATCTATGGCGCCGGAGCTGCTGGAAATCAACTGGCTGCAGCTCTCCGCATGGGCCGTGCCATGCGTCCTGTTGCTTTCATCGATGACGATCAAAATATCTGTAATCGTGTAATAGCTGGCCTGCGAGTGTATTCGCCGAATGATATTCAGCAGATGATCGATGAAACGGGTGCAGTTGAAATTCTCTTGGCTGTGCCATCCGCAACGCGTACACGTAGACGGCAAGTGCTGGAAACATTGGAGCAATATCCACTGCATGTTCGAACCGTACCGGGCTTTATGGATTTGGCGAGTGGCCGTGTAAAGGTTGAGGACGTTCAGGAAGTAGATATTGCCGATCTTCTCGGGCGCGACGCGGTGCCCCCACAGCAAGGGTTGTTCGAGCGTTGCATTCGAGGCCAGGTGGTTATGGTGACGGGGGCCGGTGGTTCCATCGGCTCGGAGTTGTGTCGACAGATTCTTTCTACCGAAGCGAAGATATTGCTGTTGTTCGAACACAGCGAATTTAACCTCTACAGCATTCACACGGAATTGGAGCAGCGCATACGGAGGGAGTCTCTCAACGTACGTTTGTTCCCGGTTCTCGGTTCTGTTCGCAATCAGGAGCGCCTGTGCGAATTGATGCGAGTATGGTCTGTCAATACCGTTTACCATGCTGCAGCTTATAAGCATGTTCCCATGGTCGAGCATAATATTGCTGAAGGCGTGATGAATAATGTGCTGGGGTCGTTGTATACGGCTCAGGCGGCATTGCGTGCTGGTGTTGAGCACTTCGTACTGATCTCCACTGACAAAGCAGTGCGCCCTACAAATATTATGGGTAGCACAAAGCGTCTGGCTGAAATGGTTTTGCAGGCGCTGAGTCAGGAAGCTGCGCCGGTATTGTTTGGTGATGAAGAGCAACTGCATCGGGTGAATATGACACGCTTCACCATGGTGCGCTTTGGCAATGTGCTGGGTTCATCGGGGTCGGTAATTCCGCGCTTTTACGATCAGATTCGTAAGGGCGGACCTGTGACAGTCACTCATCCTAATATTACCCGCTACTTCATGACTATTCCTGAAGCTGCACAGTTAGTGATACAGGCTGGCTCGATGGGGCAGGGGGGGGACGTATTCGTACTGGATATGGGGCAGCCGGTGAAGATTGCCGAGCTGGCCGAGAAGATGATTCATCTAACCGGGCTAAGTGTTTGTTCAGAAACCAATCCCCATGGCGACATTGCAATCGAATTCACCGGTTTGCGCCCTGGTGAGAAACTCTATGAGGAGCTCTTGATCGGTGACAATGTCAGCCCTACCGACCATCCGATGATCATGCGTGCGAATGAAGAGCATCTTCCGTGGGAGACTTTCAAGGGCGTCATTGCCGATCTCGTAGAATCAGTCGAGCGGGATGATTACGACCGCGTACGCCAGTTGTTGCGTGAGACGGTTTGTGGATATGCACCGGAGGGTGAGATAGTTGATTGGATGCACTCCAAGCGGACATTGAATTAGCTGAGGCTGGGCTTGGATGCTCGCTCTATATTTTGTGCTTCTTGGGTTCCCGGTTGGTTGTTAGGAAAATTGTTGTTCAGTGTTTTATTGATTTCGACTCGCTGGATGCGAGGTTTTTGGGGTCAATGATTAGCTGATAATTTTTGTGGGGTGCTTCTTGAAGTATTTTTGGTGTTTCTTGTTTTTGCTTTTGGGTCTCTATTCCTTGGGGGAGTCTAGGAGTGGTCGATTAGTTTTGTTTTCAGGTGCGCCAGCTAAGCATGATTCCATGATTATGACCGGTAGCACTACTGCCCCTATTTCACATGATGAACTTGAGCCGACTCTCTCGGATTCGCCTGCGGCAGAGACCGCCAGTCAGGTTAGGTATGTCTATCAGGTTGACTCATCGAAGGTTCCGGTTACGGCAACTCACGTATTAGTCTTGGTTAAAATGAAAGCTTATATACCTGTCGATATGGACAGCGGCGGAATGAACTATGCGCAGATTTATGCGAGAGTCCCGGGAAATAATCACTTTATCCATTGTGAAGCCTGGGGAGGGGGGCAGAATTGGCAAGAGGAGCGCCGACGCGTGACGTTCTCCACTGTCTATCTCCCCATTGTTAACGGGCAGGTCACTGTGGATGTGGGGCGAGAAGTGATGCGTCGTGGCGCTGTGGAGTTTGCCGTCTATATGGAGGGGTATTTGGACGGTGAGTATGGAGTTGTTGATGTTTTTGCATTGTTTTCCGATAAGGTCCTGGCTGCATTTACTGGATTTTATTGGCGAATTTCTGGGTGGATGAACTGATCCTCTCGTTTTGGTAGGCGCGCATTTTTATTTCTGAGTTTTGGTTGGGTATGGCGATATATTGACTGCCAAGACGGCGAGGTCGACTGGATTTATTCGTGTTCTGAGGTCTTTGTAGTTGCCTGTTGAGGCTTGATTAAAGTGTTGATCGGTGGTTGGGTTGACTATTTGGTTCGCGACAGCAAAGGCAGCTGAAGACGGCATAAGTGTTAGTTGGCAAATACAATACATTACTTCGCTGCTAATTCACTCAGCGCTCGACATGATCGGCCTTCAGTCAGGGTCATGCTAATCAAGTCAACGTAAAGCGCTGCATCGCTGCTCGGTTCAGTGTGGTTGGCCCGTTTGGCTCTGCCATTTCTCTATCCATGACCAAATCAAGCGGGGTGGGGCCACCGATGAAGTCGATGTTCCCGTCAGTCGCTCGAATATCATGCGGGAAAGCGAAGAGTGACTTGCTTGGTGGGATTTCCAGTCTGCGCTCGACCGCGTGTTCAGTGCAGTTGAGCGAGATGACTACATCGATGTTCGTCAGGTCCTACGGAGTATTGTTAACGCCTGCGGCCCAGAAGAAGAAAATGTTGACCGGATCTATCAGCAGCGTGCAATTGAATCACCTTTGTCCAGGGGCTAGCTTGAACCGGCGGTGCAAATAAGCTCCGCTTCAAGCTAGTTACATGGAGAGAACAATGACTCTGATACGGATCCTACCCCTGCTGCTCATGTTGTTTGGCTTCACCGGTGTTGCTGTCGCGGTGGAGACTCCACCAAAGAGCGATGCTTCCGCTGCTGTGGTCCACAAGGCTGCAGCAGGCAAGATCGATATCAACAAGGCAGATGCCGTTGCGTTGCAGGAGGGCATGATTGGAGTTGGCGAGATGAAGGCCAAGGCAATTGTTGCCTACCGTGAAGCCAACGGTGCTTTCACTTCAGTTGATGACCTGCTTCAGGTAAAGGGCATCGGTGCGAAGACCTTGGAGGCCAACCGGGACCGACTTAGCATCGACTGAGTCGATTAAGCACAAGAGACCGGCTTAGGCCGGTCTTTTTGTTTCTGCTGTATCCAGGGTGTTTTCAGGAGTGCTCGACGGCGAAGCCGAACGCGCTTCGGCGCGGCTCCGAAGGGATGAGGGCCGAAGGTCCCGAATGACCGGGGACGAAGTCCCTGGTGAGAGTCCAGCGGCCTAAACGAAAAAGCCCCCGGCATGTGCCGAGGGCTTTTGAATTTGGCTCCGCGACTTGGACTCGACGGTGAAGCCGAACGCGCTTCGGCGCGGCCCGAAGGGATTAGGGCCGAAGGTCCCGAATAGCCGGGGACGAAATCCCTAGTGAGAGTCCAGTGGCCTAAACGAAAAAGCCCCCAGCGTGTGCCGAGGGCTTTTGAATTTGGCTCCGCGACCTGGACTCGACGGCGAAGCCGAACGCGCTTCAGTGCGGCCCCTGAGGGGTGAGGGCCGAAGGTCCCGAATAACCGGCGACGGAGTCCCTGGTGAGAGTCCAGGGGCCTAAACGAAAAAGCCCCCGGCATGTGCCGAGGGCTTTGAATTTGGCTCCGCGACCTGGACTCGA
>NZ_JAOTQU010000039.1:0-50838 GCF_025685765.1 Pseudomonas sp. PDM13
GCGACCCCCGGCGTGACAGGCCGGTATTCTAACCGACTGAACTACCGCTGCGCGTCGGCCGGACTTTCGTCCGAATTCACAAGGGATGGTGGGTGATGACGGGATCGAACCGCCGACCCTCTGCTTGTAAGGCAGATGCTCTCCCGGCTGAGCTAATCACCCATCGCCTTGCGAGGCGCGCAATTTACGCAGAGGGCTTACCTAAGTCAACACCCTGCTTGAAGTTTTTTCTAAAAAGCTGATTTTCGTGCCCTTCGCCAATGCTCCGTTGGCAGCGTTCCGCACTGGCGATGCATGGCCTTGGGGAGACGGGTGAAGGGGCGCCGCCCACCAAGCTGGTGCACAGCCGGGGGCAGCGAGCCTCAACAGGGTGCAGCTCAGCCGCCGACGCGCAGGGTCAGCCGTGCAGCGACCTGGCCATCCTCACCACGGTCCAGCCCGGCCTCTTCAATGCGCACACCCTGCGCTTCGAGCCCGGCGAACCAGCGCAGCAGCTTGGCGAACGCAGTGGGCTCCAGGCTGACCTGCACCTGCCCGGGGGCATCGCTGTCCATGCGCTCCACCGACAGGCCCTGCTCGGCAGCGCTGGCGGTCACCAGCCCTTGCAGGCGCTCCGGCTCGACAGTGGCCTGTGGCGCTTCCTCGGCCGCACGGGCACGGGGCGCCTGCTGCTGCATGTACTGATGCAGCGCACGCTGCTGCTCGTAATGGTTGCGGGCACTGATCACCCCCAACTGGGCCGGGCGCCAAAGGGCGAGGTAGAGCAGCACCAGCAGCAGGAAGCCCCCCAGCAGTGCCAGGGCCAGGCGATCCCGGGGCGGCATCGCCTTCCAGCGGGTGGCCAGGGCCGACCCTTGCCATTGCGTCTGCAGACGATCCTTGAAAGCCATGGTCATGTTCATCCCCCGATCACCAGTCGCGCACTCACGGCTGTGCCTTCACGGCTGGCCGACCCCAGTTGCACCGCGAGCCCGGCGGCGATCAATCGCTCGCGCAAACGCTCCAGGGCATCGAACCCCGGCGCCTGCACCTGCATGGACAGGTCGCCCCGTGTGTCGCTGAAATCCAGTTGCTGCACCCGCACCTGCGCGCCTTCGGCGAGCAGGGCGTCGGCCGCCTGGTCGAGCAGGCCGAGCAGACGCCCCTGCCCAGTCGCAGCCCCGGATGCGAGATGCTGGTCGAACTGCGCGCGCAGATTGATCAGCTTGCTGTCCTGGGGGAACAGCTCCCGGTACAGCGCCTCGTTGGCCGCCGCATAGTTGTCGCCCTCATGGCGCAGGTGCCAGCCCTGGGCCAGGTAGAAGCCCCACTGCAGCACCACCCAGAGCCCCGCCAGGGCCAGCACCGGACGCAGGAAGCGCTGGTGGCGATGTTCCTGGCGCACCTGGAATTCCGCCTGGGCCAACTCGCTGCCAAGGTGCGAGGCGAGCCATTGATAGGGTTGCGCCTGCTCCTGCCATTCGTCGATGCCTTCCAGCACCTGGCGTTCACGCGGCGCCCGGCCATGCAACGGCAAGGCGCAAGCCTCGCGCAGGTGCGGCCAATCTTCGTCCTGCAGGCCAAGGCGCGCGCTTTGTTCGCCACCCAGCAGCCAGCGGCCGTCCAGCCAGAACAGCTGGGTGCCCTCCTCCGGCAACAGGTCGGCATCCACCTGCAGGCTGGTGGGCACCGAGCCCAGCTCCGCGGCCAGGTCGACCCAGGCGCTCAGCCAGCTGCGGCGCACGGCGAAAATACGGTGCAGGCCATCCGGCAGTTCCCCCCCCAGCGCCAGGTGCAGGCTGTCGACGTCCTCGGCCAGCAGTTCCTCCACGGCAAACGGCAAGGCCTGGCGCAACCAGCGCGCCTTTTGCGTGGGCAGGCGCGCGGCGCAAGCGGTCACCGCCTCCACCGGCAGCACCAGGCGCCAATCACCGGAGAGCGCCGTTACCGCGGCGGCGAACGGCAGTTGCCGGGCATCACCGCCCTGCACCAGCCAGACCTCCAGTTCGCCATCGACGCGGGTAACCGCCGCCGTCGGCAGGAAAATACTTGCCTGCTTCATTCTTCGTCCTTTTCCTTGAGAAGGGCCGGCGGCAAGCCGCCCTGCCCCATGTCGCGGGAAAGCACCCGCACGCGGCCGTCGTTGCCACGCTGCAGGGTGCTGACCAGTACCTGGCGCCTTCCGCCAAGGTGCACTTCGCTGGTCACCCGGAAATATTCACTGCCCACCGCCAGCCCTTGTGCCTCCATGCCCATGCCGGCCAGGGCGGACTGCCCCAGGAAGGCATCCAGGGTCTGGAAACCGGCCTTGCCGCGGGCCGCCACCAGCGCCTCACCCACGCTGGGCGTCAGGGTGTCGGCGAGGCTGGAAAGCACTATCGCGCCCGCGGTGTTGACGTTGAGCGTGGCGTTGTCCGGCAGTGCTGCGACGTAGGGCAGCAGGCGACGATAGTCCGCCTCGGTCATGCCTGCCAGCAGGCGCAGTTCGGAGACATCCGCCATGGCGCGGTTGGCTGCCCGGTAGGGCGGCTGGTTGAGCAGGTATTCGTTGTCTTCGGCGCCGTTGGCACCGGTGGGCTCCTGGTCCTTGTCGAGCCAGTCCACCAAGCGCTCGGCATAGGGCGCCTCGATCTGCAGGCGCAGCAGCAGGCGGCGGAACTGCAGCAGCGACTGCTCGTTGACCTTGCCCTGGCGCACCACGGAATTGAGGTTGAAGCGCGCGGTGGCGTCATCGATGCGCACCAGCAGTTCGCCGCCATCATCCAGGGGGAAGTTGTTCAGGGGCCGGGCCCAGGCCTCGCCCAGGTGATCCACCGGCGTGCGCGGGTCACCGGCACGCAGGTCGCGGAGCAGCATGCCCCGGGCCAGCGCTTCGCCACCCAGGGCGTACTGCAGGGCCTGGCGCGCATGCAGCTGGTTGGCGCTCGAGCGGATCGCCAACTGCTGCCGGGCGATCATCCCGGCACAGACGACGGTCACCACGGCCACCACCAGCAGCACCGTGATCATGGCCATGCCCCGTTGCCGCATCATGGCGTACCGCCTTCGTCAGCCGGCACTTCGCCGCCGCCATCATCATTGTTGTCGTCGCCATTGGGTACCTGGGGCTGTTGCTGCGGGGGTTCGTCCACCAGGCGCAGCACCCGGCGCAGCTCGCCGTAGCGACGATGCTCGAGGGTCAGTTCGATGGCCCGGGGCAACTTCTCCAAGCTCTTGTCGCCGGTCTCGCCGTCGGCGGGCCAGACCTCCACCCAGTTGTCGGACTTGTCCAGGTAACGCAGCTTCAGGCGGGTCACCCCGTCCAGTGCCTGCTGCACTTGCGGCTGGCTGTCCTGAGCCTGGTCGAGCACCGTCCAGTAGCGCCGTTCCAGCTTCTCCCCGGAGAGCTGCCAGCGCACCCGCTGCATGCGTGAGCGCGGCGCGCCAAGGGGGTTACGCCAGCCGCCACGGCTCAGCTCGACACTGTCGTTGTCGCCGCTCTCGCCCACCAGTGCGCCGCGCCATTCGCCATAGGCGTCACGCACCGGTCGCGGGCTCACCTGCTGCAGGTCGCGCTCGATGGCAGCCATGGCCCGCACCAGTTCACGCAGTTGCTGCTCCTGGGCGCGGGTGGCGCGGTCGCTGGCGAGCACGCTGTCGAGCATGCGGTAGGTGCCCAGGGCCAGCAGCGCGAAGATGGCAATGGCGATCAGCAGTTCCAGCAGGGTGAAGCCAGCGCTGCGCTTCATTGCTGGGTCTCGATGAAGCCGACCAGGCGCGCGGCGGCACGGTCTTCCAGCTTGCCCCGGGGGCCGCGGTCGTTGCGCTGGGCGACCCACAGGGTGGCGCGGCGTAAGGCCGGGTCGGAGGTGGCGTCGACCTGGCTTTGCCATTCCCAGCGGCGCCCGGCGAAATCCAGTTCGCCCTGGTCGCGCCCCTCGCTCGGCGGCGTGGCGGCGAGCTGCATCTCGGCCAGGCGGTTGTCGGCGATCCACATCGCCAGGGTCTTGTCTTCCAGGCGTGCGGCGTTCTGCAGGCTGCGCGCGCTGGTGGCCAGCACCGAGGCGGCGACCACGGCGAAGATCGCCAGGGCCACCAGCACTTCGAGCAGGGTGAAACCGCGCTGGGCCTTCATCCTGCCCGCCCCTTGCCGGCCAAGGCCTCGACCTTGGGCAGGCGGAAGCCGTCGCTGCTCATCTGCAGGCGCACACCGTCCTTGCGACGCTCCCCCAGCTCCAGGCGGAAGGGGCTGAGTTCGCCACTGGAGAGGATCAGCAATTGCGGCGCACGGGGTTGTTCCTTGGGTTTCTCGTCGTCATCGGCCACCGGGCTGGGCAATGCCAGCACGGCGCCTTCCAGCTCGAACTTGAGCTCGGCCCAGGCCGGCAGCTTGTGGCTTTCTTCCCCCACTTCCTGCCAGCGCGCCTTGGCTTCGTCGAAGCGCAGCACGCGGTAGCCATCGGCGTCCAGGCGCAGGCCGTATTCGCGGTTGTCGAGCACGGCTTCGTCCACCAGCACGCCGATCAGCCCGGCCAGGCGCTCGGCTTCATTGTTCAACTCACGGGAGGGGCCGGCCACGCCGGTGCTGAGCACCGCCAGCCCGACCAGGCAGCCGATGATCACCAGGACCACCAGCAGCTCGATCAGGGTGAAGCCGCCCTGCCCCTTGGCGGGCGGGCAGCCTGGGCAGCGCGACCGTGGGGGCATCAGTTTTCCCAGTTACCGATATCGGCATCGGCGTCGGTACCGCCTTCCTTGCCGTCGGCGCCGAAGGAGTACAGGTCATAGGGCCCCTTGGTACCGGGTGCCAGGTACTGGTAGGGGTTGCCCCAGGCGTCGACCGGCAGGCGCTTGAGGTAGCCGTCCTTGTTCCAGTTCTTCGGCAGCGGATTGCCGCTGGGCTTCTTCACCAGTGCTTCCAGGCCCTGCTGGGTACTGGGGTAGGCGAAGTTGTCGAGCTTGTACATGTCCAGCGCGGCGCCGATGGCCTTGATGTCGCCCTTGGCGACCGTGACCTTGGCCTGGTCCGGACGGTTCATCACCTGGGGTACAACCAGCGCGGCGAGGATGCCGAGGATGACCACCACGACCATGATTTCGATCAGGGTGAAGCCTGCTTGTGTACGGCCTGATTTCACGCGGTTACCCCACGAGCTGGTTGAGGGAAAGGATGGGCAGGAGGATGGCGAGGACGATGACCAGCACCACCGCGCCCATGAACACCAGCATGAAGGGCTCGAACAGCCCCACCAGCAGCGCGATCTGCGCACCCAGGTCGTTCTCCTGGTTGCGCGCGGTACGGGCCAGCATCTGGTCCAGCTCGCCGGAGCGTTCACCGCTGGCGATCATGTGCAGCATCATCGGCGGGAACTGACCGCTGGCCTCCAGCGCACGGGTCAGGCTGCCGCCTTCGCGGACCTTCTGTGCGGCCAGTACCACGTCGGCGCGAATCACCCGGTTGGCAATCACTTCGGCACCGATGCCCAGCGCCTCCACCAGCGGCACGCCGCTCTGGGTGAGGATCGCCAGGGTGGAGGCGAAGCGCGCGGTGTCGGTGGCGCGCACCAGGCCGCCCACCAGCGGAATGCGCAGTACCAGGCCATGCCAACGAGAGCGTATCGCCTCCTCGCGCAGCGCCACGCGGGCACCGATGAAGGCGGCGATGGTCAGCAGGGCCGCCAGCCAGCCCCAGTGCTTGACCAGGTCGCTGAGGGCGATGAGGCCACGGGTAAGCAGCGGCAGGGTCTGCCCGGAATCGATGAACACGCGCACCACGTCCGGGACCACGTAGCCCAGGAGGAAGGAAACGATACCGAGGGAGGCGCACATCAGGATCACCGGGTAGAGCAGCGCGAGCTGGATCTTCTGCCGCGATTGCTGGCGCTGCTCGGTGTAGTCGGCCAGTTGCTCCAGCACCGGGCCGAGGTGGCCGGCGTGCTCCCCCGCCGCGACTGTGGCGCGGTACAGCTCGGGGAAGGCCGCGGGAAACTCGCGCAGGCTGCCGGCCAGGCTGTGGCCTTCGAGTACCCGGGCGCGCACCGCCAGCAGCATCGACTGGATGCGCGGCGAGGTGGATTGGGCCGCGGCGGCGCGCAGCGCTTCCTCGATGGGCAATGCGGCCTGCACCAGGGTCGCCAGCTGCCGGGTGACCAGTGCCAGGTCGCGGGCGGACAGGCCCCGAGCAAAGCCGAGGCGACCGCCACTGGCAGCCTGTTCGCGGGTGCGAGTGGCCTTGACCTCCAAGGGCGCCAGCTGTTTTTCACGCAGCAGTTGGCGCACCTGACGGGCACTGTCGGCTTCCAGCACCCCCTTCTGCGGACGCCCACGGGCGTCGAGGGCGAGGTATTCGAAGGCGGCCATTATTCTTCCTGGGTCACACGCAGGACCTCTTCCACCGTGGTCACGCCTTCGAGCACCTTGCGCTTGCCGTCATCGCGGATGCTGGGGCCGAAACGGCGGGCGTGGCGGGTCATTTCCTGCTCCGCCGCAGAGTTGTGGATCAGGCTGCGCATGTGGTCGTCGAAGACCACCAGTTCGTAGATACCGGTACGGCCGCGGTAGCCCTGCTGATGGCATTCGGGGCAACCACGGGCGTGGTAGAGGGTCGGCGGGGCCGCCGGATCGACGCCCAGCAGCGTGCACTCGGCGGCATCGGCGCTGTAGGGCACCTTGCAGTGGTTGCAGAGCACACGCACCAGGCGCTGGGCGAGCACGCCAAGCAGGGAGGACGACAGCAGGAAAGGCTCGACGCCCATGTCCACCAGGCGGGTGATGGCGCCGATGGCACTGTTGGTGTGCAGGGTGGAGAGCACCAGGTGACCGGTGAGGGACGCCTGGACGGCGATCTCGGCGGTTTCGTGGTCGCGGATCTCACCCACCATCACCACGTCCGGGTCCTGGCGCAGGATGGCGCGCAGGCCGCGGGCGAAGGTCATCTCCACCTTGGCGTTGACCTGGGTCTGGCCGATGCCTTCCAGGTGATATTCGATGGGGTCTTCCACCGTGAGGATGTTGCGGGTGCGGTCGTTGAGGGTGACCAGGCTGGCGTAGAGCGTGGTGGTCTTGCCCGAGCCGGTGGGGCCGGTGACCAACAGGATGCCGTGGGGCTTGCGCACCGTGGCCTCCATCAGGTCGCGGTCACGCGCGCTCATGCCCAGGTGCTGCAGGGTCAGGCGCCCGGCCTGCTTGTCCAGCAGGCGGAGCACCACGCGCTCGCCGTTGGCGGAGGGCAGCGTGGAGACGCGGATATCCACCTCGCGGCCAGCGACGCGCAGGGAAATACGGCCGTCCTGGGGCACGCGTTTTTCGGCGATGTCCAGCTTGGCCATGACCTTGATCCGCGACACCAGCAGCGCCGCCAGCTCGCGCTTGGGTTCGAGCACCTCACGCAGGATGCCGTCGACGCGGAAGCGCACCACCAGGCGTTTTTCGAAGGTTTCCAGGTGGATGTCCGAGGCGTTCTCGCGGATCGCCTCGCCGAGGATGGCATTGATCAGGCGGATGATCGGCGCGTCGTCCTCCTGCTCCATCAGGTCGGTGGTCTCGGGCATCTGCTCGGCCAGCGCGGCCAGGTCGAGGCTGCCGCCGAGGTCTTCGGCCAGTTGCATGGTGGCGGAGGAGTCGTGCTGGTAAGCCTGGGCCAACGCCTGGTCGAACGATTCGACCGGCAACGGCCGGAATGGCAGCGAGCGGCCGACGAAACGACGCGCCTCGGCCAGAGCCACCAGTTCGGCGCCTTGGCGATGGGCCAGGCAGGGCTCGACGCCATCCTGCAGGAAGACGCCGTGACGCTTGGCAAAGCCGAACGGCAGGCGCCGCAGAGGCGCCTCGATCGAAGAGTTCATCCGTGTAATGCCTTCATGAATTCACCGGGGCAATTATCACAACGCTGTCTGACCGTTGTGCAGCAGATCCCTGCCATTTTCTTGTCGTTGTGATCGGGCACGCACGCAAACCCGTAAAAAAACCGGAATATCTTTAGCACATAGACCTCCGCGATACACCTGCTGTCGGGTTGTAGCGTGAATGCGTCGTACTGCTATGATTCAGAGCTTTCGCCGAATCAGAAAATCAAGAACAACTCGCGGAGACCCCCACTTGCCCACAACTGGTGCTCGACACTGGCTGCAACAGCATTCGCCTGCGCTTCTGGGCGCGGGCTTGGTGATTGCCATGAGCCTGAGCCTCGCCTGGCAATCCGCCGACTGGATCAGATTGCTCCGCAATTCCCCCGATACCAGCAGTGACCCCACCAGCACGGCGGTGGTTCCAGCCAGCCTGGAACGCCTCGAACCGCTGTTCGGTCCGAACCGCGCGCAGAGCGATGCGCCACCGCCGGCAACCAACCTGCGCCTGACTCTGCTGGGCAGCTTCATCAACGCCGATGAGGCACGCTCCAGCGTGATCATCCGCAGCGAGGGCGACAAACCCAAGCGCCTGCACAGCGGTGAGGAACTTAGCCCCGGCGTGAAGCTCCATGCCATCTACCGTGATCGCGTGGAAATCGACCGGGGCGGCCGCCTCGAGACCCTGACCTTCCCCCGGGCACGCCTCGCCGTGCCCAGCTCGCCCGCCATGGAGGCGGAGCCGGCAAATGATGCTGTTAACGACCTCGGCGGCCTCCAGGAGGACAACGCCGCCGAACTGCGCGAACGCATGGAAGCACTGAGAAAACAGATGGAAGAATCCGGCGGCCTCTCGCCGGAATCACCGCCCGAACAGCCCCTGGAAAGCGAATGAATCAATGCCCACACTCCTCTCGCGCCTGAGTATCGCCCTGCTGGCCGCCGGCCTCGCTGCCGCGCCGTTGCCCTTGCTGGCCGCCGATCCGCAACCCCAGGCCGAAAACAGCCAGCAGGAAGGCTGGACCATCAACCTCAAGGACGCGGACATTCGCGAATTCGTCGACCAGGTGGCCGACATCACCGGCGAGACCTTCATCGTCGATCCCCGGGTCAAGGGCCAGGTCAGCGTGGTGTCCAAGGCCCCGCTGAACCTGTCCGAGGTCTATCAATTGTTCCTCTCGGTGATGGCCACCCACGGCTTCACCGTGGTCACCCAGGGTGACCAGGCCCGCATCATCCCCAACGCCGAGGCCAAGGCCGAAGCCGAAGGCGGGCCGGCAGCGCCGGACAAGCTGGAGACCCGGGTGATCCAGGTCCAGCACACGCCGGTGACCGAACTGATCCCGCTGATCCGCCCGCTGGTGCCGCAATACGGCCACCTGGCGGCGGTGACCTCGTCCAACGCCCTGATCATCAGCGACCGCAGCGCCAACATCGCGCGCATCGAAAGCCTGATGCGCCAGCTGGACCAGAAGGGCGACCGCGACTACACCGTGCTCAACCTGCAGAACGCCTGGGTGATGGACGCCGCCGAGGTGCTCAACAGCGCCGTCAGCCGCGGCCAGGCCAAAGGCACCAACGCCGCCCAGGTGATCGCCGATGCCCGCACCAACCGCCTGATCATCGTCGGCCCGCCCTCGGCACGGGCCAAGCTGGTGGCGCTGGCGCAGTCCCTCGATACCCCGACCTCGCGCTCGGCCAACACCCGTGTCATCCGCCTGCGCCACAACGACGCCAAGGCCCTGGCCACCACCCTGGGCGAGATTTCCGAAGGCCTGAAGACCCCGGAAGGTGGCGGCGAGCAGCAAGGCAAGCCGCAGAACATCCTCATCCGCGCCGATGAAAGCCTCAACGCCCTGGTGCTGCTGGCCGAGCCGGACACGGTCAACGCGCTGGAAGACATCGTCCGCCAGCTCGATGTGCCGCGCGCCCAGGTGATGGTGGAAGCCGCCATCGTGGAAATCTCCGGCGATATCACCGACGCCCTCGGCGTGCAGTGGGCCGTGGATGCCCGCGGCAAGACCGGCGGCCTAGGCGGGGTCAACTTCGGCAACACCGGGCTCTCGGTGGGCACCGTGCTCAACGCCATCAAGGACGAAAAGCTGCCCAGCACCCTGCCCGATGGCGCCATCATCGGCATCGGTACCGACCACTTCGCCGCGCTGGTCACCGCGCTTTCGGCCAACAGCAAGAGCAACCTGCTGTCCACGCCGAGCCTGCTGACCCTGGACAACCAGAAGGCGGAGATCCTCGTGGGCCAGAACGTGCCCTTCCAGACCGGCTCCTACACCACCGATGCGGCCGGGGCCAACAACCCCTTCACCACCATCGAGCGCAAGGACATCGGCGTCACCCTCAAGGTCACCCCGCACATCAACGAGGGCGCCACCCTGCGCCTGGAGATCGAGCAGGAAATCTCCTCCATCGCCCCCAGCGCCACGCTCACCGCCCAGGCGGTGGACCTGATCACCAACAAGCGCTCGATCAAGAGCACCATCCTCGCCGAGGACGGCCAGGTGATCGTGCTCGGCGGCCTGATCCAGGACGACATCACCACCACCGACTCCAAGGTGCCGCTGCTCGGTGACATCCCCCTGCTCGGTCGCCTGTTCCGCTCCACCAAGGACAGCCACGTGAAGCGCAACCTGATGGTGTTCCTGCGCCCGACCGTGGTCCGCGACCGCGCCGGGCTGGCCGCACTCTCGGGCAAGAAGTACAGCGACATCCGCGTGCTCGGCGACCAGACCGACAAGGAAAGCCGCCCCAGCATCCTGCCGCGCACGCCGGCGCAGCTGTTCGACGGCGGCCAGGGCACCCCGGCCATCGATGTGCGCCCGCCGGAGGCTCCGCTGCCCTGACGGGACGCAGAAAAGCGAACGGGCGGCAGTGCCAGGCACTGCCGCCCGTTTTCGTTGGCTACGTCTGCGTTAAGTGTTGCTAGAAGATTTGAGTCCAGCTGATTGCCGAGCTTTGCTGATGCTTTTGGTTTCGCCCACCCGGGCGAGTCCCTTTTCCAGTCGTTGAAAAGGAACCAAAAAACTTGCCCCTCCATACGGGTCTGGCTTCGCCAGACTCCCCTTGCTCCATCATCGTTCCAGGGGCACGCCGCGAAGGGCCATCCCTGGCCCATCGCGGCTCTCGCGACATCCATGTCGCTCAACCCCCTGATTCGCTTCGCTCACCCTTCGGGCCAGCCTTCGGCTGTTACTCCGCTTCGCTTCGTTTCACGACGATTCGCTCGGCCTCCTGGGAAGGGGCGTTTGGCGGCTGCTTCAACGTTCTTCGCTCGAATCCTCACATTGATGTGCGCATCACCAGCGGGTGTACCCCGCGGCTGGCGGCTTTCGTAGGATGGTGTAGAGCGAAGCGAAACCCATGCGGCGTAGGTGGCACGAACCCTTGGGCGCCCGGAAAGGGCCGTGCTTGAGCACTTGCGTTAAAACCACAACAGCTAACGCAGACAGAGCCTTTTCGTTTGGGGGAATGGAGCGTGGAGCGGTGGGCTGAACCCTACTAAGCGGATCAGTCCAGGTAGATCATCTTGCGGGTCATGCCGCCGTCCACCAGGAACTCCTGGCCGGTGACGAAGCCGCAGCCGTCCGAGAGCAGCCAGGCGACCATGGAAGCGACATCCTCCACCTTGCCGACACGGCCGGCCGGGTGCTGGTCGTGATCCCATTCCGACAACGGCGCCTCTTCACGGGCGGCGCGGTCGCGGGAGTCGATCCAGCCGGGGCTGACCACGTTGACGCGGATGTCCGGCCCCAGGCTGATGGCCAGCGCGTGGGTCAGCGCCACCAGCCCGCCCTTGCTCGCGGCATAGGCTTCGGTATCGGCTTCGGACTGATGGGCACGGGTCGATGCGATGTTGACGATGGCCCCGCGATGCCCACGCAGGTAGGGCGCGCAGTGCTTGGCCAACAGCATCGGACCGGTGAGGTTGACCGACAGGGTGCGGTTCCACTGCATCAGTTCGAGGCTTTCCAGCGGCGCGCCGTGGGCTTCGGCGACGCCGGCGTTGCACACCAGCGCATCGAGCCGGCCGAACTGGCCGAGCACTTCGGCGACGCCCACGGCGACCTGGCTTTCATGGGCCACGTCCATCCCGACGAACCAGGCGTTGCCGCCCAGTGCCTTGGCTACCTTGCTGCCTCGGGCACGGTCGATATCCGCGAGCACCACCTGCCAGCCCTCGGCAATCAGCCAGGCGGCGATGCCCAGGCCGATGCCACGGGCCGCGCCGGTGACCAGCGCGACCTTGCCGTTATGAGCGGGCGCCGATTCCATGGACCAGTCGATCACAACGCGGCAAGGCCACGCGCGAGGTCGGCCTTGAGGTCGGCGATGTCTTCCAGGCCCACGGCGACGCGGATCAGGTTGTCAGCGATCCCGGCGTTGGCACGTTCCTGCGGCGACAGGCGCCCGTGGGAGGTGGTGGCCGGGTGGGCGATGGTGGTCTTGGTGTCGCCCAGGTTGGTGGTGATGGAGATCACCCGGGTGGCGTCGATGAAACGCCATGCCGCTTCCTTGCCGCCGGCCACTTCGAAGCTGACCACGGCGCCGAAGGCGCTCTGCTGACGCTTGGCCAGCTCGTGCTGCGGGTGGCTTTCCAGGCCGGCGTAGTAGACGCGCTCGATGCCAGGCTGCTGCTCCAGCCAGCGGGCCAGTTCCAGGGCGCTGGCGCAATGGGCCTGCATACGCACGCGCAGGGTTTCCAGGCCCTTGAGGAAGATCCAGGCGTTGAACGGACTGAGGGTCGGCCCGGCGGTACGCAGGAAGCCGACCACGCCTTCCATCTGTGCTTTGCGGCCGGCGACCACGCCGCCCATGCTGCGGCCCTGGCCATCGATGTACTTGGTGGCCGAGTGCATGACGATGTCGGCACCGAGCTTCAGCGGCTGTTGCAGCGCCGGGGTGCAGAAGCAATTGTCCACCGCCAGCAGCGCGCCACGGGCGTGGGCGATCTCGGCCAGGGCGGTGATGTCCACCAGCTCGGCCAGGGGGTTGGACGGCGACTCGACGAAGAGCAGCTTGGTGTTGGGCTTGAAGGCCGCTTCCCAGCCGGCCAGGTCGGCCAGTGGCGGGTAGTCGACTTCGACACCGAAGCGCTTGAGGTACTTCTCGAACAGGCTGATGGTCGAGCCGAACACGCTGCGCGAAACCAGCACATGGTCGCCGGCGCTGCACTGGCTCATGACGATGGAGAGGATCGCCGACATGCCCGAGGCGGTGGCCACGGCCTGCTCGGCACCTTCCAGGGCGGCGATGCGCTCCTCGAAGGCCCGTACGGTGGGGTTGGTGTAGCGCGAATAGACGTTGCCCGGCACCTCGCCGGCGAAACGCGCGGCGGCGTCGGCGGCGGTGCGGAACACGTAGCTGGAGGTGAGGAACATCGCCTCGCCGTGCTCGCCTTCCGGCGTGCGGTGCTGCCCGGCGCGTACCGCCAGGGTGTCGAAGGCCGCGCCTTCGAGGTCACTGTCCAGCCGGCCGGCTTCCCATTCCTGCGTCATATCCCCACCTCTTGGAAACGAAGCCCGGGACAGGGCCCGGGCTGGCAACGTTCAGCGTGCGGCACGAGGCCGCGTACTCAATTGTTGTACAGGTCGATGATCGCGCTGACCACGTTGACCTTGGCCTTGCTGGCGTCATTGCGCGCCTGCTCGATCTTGTTCAGGTAGTGCTCGTCGACATCGCCGGTGATGTACTTGCCGTCGAACACCGCGCAATCGAACTGGTCGATCTTCACCTTGCCACCACCGACCGCCTCGATCAGGTCCGGCAGGTCCTGGTAGAGCAGCCAGTCGGCGCCGATCAGCTCGGCCACTTCCTCGGTGGTGCGGTTGTGGGCGATCAGCTCGTGGGCGCTGGGCATGTCGATGCCGTACACGTTCGGGTAGCGCACCGCCGGGGCGGCTGAGCAGAAGTAGACGTTCTTGGCGCCGGCCTCGCGGGCCATCTGGATGATCTGCTTGCAGGTGGTGCCGCGAACGATGGAGTCGTCCACCAGCATCACGTTCTTGCCGCGGAATTCCAGCTCGATGGCGTTGAGCTTCTGGCGTACCGATTTCTTGCGCGCGGCCTGGCCCGGCATGATGAAGGTACGGCCGATGTAGCGGTTCTTGACGAAGCCCTCGCGGAACTTCACGCCCAGGTGGTTGGCCAGTTCCAGGGCCGCGGTGCGGCTGGTGTCCGGGATCGGGATGACCACGTCGATGTCGTGGTCCGGGCGCTCGCGCTGGATCTTCTCGGCGAGCTTCTCGCCCATGCGCAGGCGTGCCTTGTAGACCGAGACGCCGTCCATGATCGAGTCCGGACGCGCCAGGTAGACGTGCTCGAAGATGCACGGGGCGAGCTTCGGCGCCTTGGCGCACTGGCGGGTGTAGAGCTTGCCGTCTTCGGTGATGTACACCGCTTCGCCCGGTGCCAGGTCGCGGATCAGGGTGAAGCCGAGCACGTCGAGGGAGACGCTTTCGGAGGCGATCATGTACTCCACGCCTTCGTCGGTGTGACGCTGGCCGAAGACGATCGGGCGGATGGCGTTGGGGTCGCGGAAGCCGACGATGCCGTAGCCGGTGATCATCGCCACCACGGCGTAGCCACCACGGCAGCGGTCATGCACGCCGGAGACCGCGGCGAACACGTCTTCCTCGGTGGGCTGCAGCTTGCCGCGATGGGCCAGCTCATGGGCGAACACGTTGAGCAGCACTTCCGAGTCGGAACTGGTGTTCACGTGGCGCAGGTCGGATTCGTAGATTTCCTTGGCCAGTTGCTCGACGTTGGTCAGGTTGCCGTTGTGCGCCAGGGTGATGCCGTAGGGCGAGTTGACGTAGAACGGCTGCGCCTCGGCGGAGGTGGAGCTGCCCGCAGTGGGGTAGCGCACGTGGCCGATGCCCATGTGGCCTACCAGACGCTGCATGTGGCGTTGCTGGAAGACGTCACGGACCAGGCCGTTGTCCTTGCGCAGGAACAACCGGCCGTCATGGCTGGTGACGATGCCGGCAGCGTCCTGGCCGCGATGCTGGAGAACGGTGAGCGCGTCATACAGCGCCTGATTGACGTTCGACTTACCGACGATACCGACGATGCCACACATGCGGTGCAACCCCTGCTGCTAGTAGTTCAGGCTAATACCGGGCGACGGGCCGGGCAGTTGGTGCCCCGCTCGCCACCCTTTGTTTGGCGGCTCAGCTTGGTGCGCTGACGCTGCCGGCGAGCCACTGGCTGGTGAAACCCAGAATCAGGTTCTTCGACCAGTCGGCGACCATCAGAAAATGCGGTAGCAACGTTGACTGCTGCCACCATGGATCCTGTTGCACCGGCGCCAGGCTCAGCAGGCCGACCAGTACCACCACCAGCAAGGCCCCGCGCGCTGCGCCGAAGACCATGCCGAGGAAGCGGTCGGTGCCGTCCATGCCGGTGACCCTGATCAGCTCACCGATCAGGAAATTGACCAACGCCCCCACCAGCAGGGTGGCGATGAAGAGAATGGCGCAGGCCGCGATCACGCGCGCCGACGGCATTTCGATGAACTCGGTGAGGTGCTGTGACAAGGCCCCGCCAAACATCCAGGCGACTATGCCGGCGATGATCCAGGTGAGCAGCGAAAGCGCTTCCTTGACGAAGCCGCGTTTCAGACTGATCAGGCTGGAAATGGCGATGATGGCGATGATCGACCAATCGACCCAAGTGAATGCCACTTATGCAGCTCACGAACAGAAAAGGCGCTGCATTTTAGCAGAGCCCCGTCGCTCCGGTAACCCGCGGATCAGATTGCTCTGATAGAGAGAGCGAATCAGCCTTTTTCAGGCTGGAAACGCACGATGAAGCCGTTGAGTTTCTGTTGGCGGCTCAGGGAATCCCGCAGCCGATCGGCTTCCGCGCGCTCGATCACCGGGCCGACGAACACCCGGTTCATGCCTTCGGCACTGCGGATGTAGGCGTTGTAGCCCTGGCTGCGCAGGGTCTGCTGCAGCTTCTCGGCGCCGGCGCGGCTGGACAGGCTGGCGAGCTGGATGGACCAGCTGACCGGCAGGCCATTCGGGTCGAGGCGCTTTTCATCGGCCTTGGGCGGCGTGGCGGCCGGCGGCACGGCCTGGGCCTGTTGCTGGGCCTGCGGTTGTACGGGAGCCTGGGGCTGGGCCGGCTGCGCGGGTGCTGCGGGCTGTTCGGTGGGGGCAATGGGCAGGGCGCTGGCCTGGCCGTTGGCATCCAGCGACGGAACCGGCTCTTCCGGGAGTACCTGGGGCTCGGGCACCTCGACGGTTTCCATCTCCACCGGCGGCATCTCCGGGGTTTGCGGCATGGCCGGCGCGTCGATGCGCACCTGGCGCAACTCGTCCTCGCGGGTGAACAGCATCGGCAGGAAGATCACCGCCAGCGCCAGCAGCACCAGGGCACCGACGATGCGTTGCTTGAGTCCCTTGTCCAGCACAGCCACTCCCCCTTAAACCTGATGCGCGAGCCAGGCCAGCGCCTCGGCCACGCAATAGAAAGATCCGAACGCCAGGATTTCATCGCCCTCCCCGGCTTTCTCGCACTGTGCCTCCAGCGCCGCGGCAATATCGCCATGGCTGCTGGCGGTAACCCCCAGCGCGAGCAACGCGGCCTGCAGCTCGGCGGCCGGCCGGCTGCGCGTGGACGGCAGCGTGGCCACGGCCCAGTCCGGCAGCACGTCCTTGAGCGGCGCGAGCACACCGGCCAGGTCCTTGTCGGCCAACAGGCCGAACACCGCCAGGCGCCGACCGGCGACCGGGCGGCTGCGCAAGCGCTCGGCCAGGTAGCTGGCCGCGTGGGGATTATGCCCAACATCCAGCAGCAGCGTGAGTGACTTGCCACGCCAATTCAGCGCGCGGCGATCCAGGCGCCCGGTGACCCGGGTCGCCTGCAGCGCCTGGGTGATGACGGCTTCGTCCCAGGGCTGGTCGAGCAGCGCATAGGCCTGCAGGGCCAGTGCCGCGTTTTCCAGGGGCAGGTCGAGCAGCGGCAGGTCATGGAGCTGGCGGCCCTGGCCATTCCGGTCCAGGCCACGCCAGTGCCAGGCACCCTCCCCCACCGCCAGGTCGTAGTCACGACCGCGAAGGATGAAGGGCGCATTGAGGGCGGCAGCCCGTTCGGCGAGCGGCGCAGGCGGGTCGAGGTCACCACAGAGCGCCGGCTTGCCGGCACGGAAGATGCCGGCTTTCTCGAAGGCCACGCTTTCGCGGGTATCGCCGAGCCAGTCGGCGTGGTCGATGCCGATGCTGGTGACCAACGCCAGGTCGGCGTCCACCAGGTTGACCGCATCCAGCCGGCCACCCAGGCCGACCTCAAGCACCACGGCGTCGAGGCCGCTGCGCTCGAACAGCCAGAAGGCCGCGAGGGTGCCCATTTCGAAATAGGTCAGGGAGGTTTCGCCACGGGCCGCTTCCACGGCCACGAATGCCTCGCAGAGCGCGTCGTCGCCGGCATCGACGCCATCGATCTGCACGCGCTCGTTATAGACCAGCAGGTGCGGCGAGCTGTACACGCCGACCTTGAGACCCTGCGCCCTCAGCAGTGAAGCGAGGAAGGCGCAGGTCGAACCCTTGCCGTTGGTCCCGGTGACCGTGACCACCAGCGGTGCCGGCCTGTGCAGGCCGAGCCGCTGGGCGACCTGGTGGCTGCGTTCCAGCCCCATGTCGATGGCTGTGGGGTGGAGTTGCTCGAGGTAGGCGAGCCAGTCGGCGAGGGTTCGTTGGGTCATGCAGTGGCCGGTGAGGGTAGACGCATGAACTGCGCGAGCAGCCGCGACAGGCGGGCACGCAGTTCATCGCGGGGAATGATCATGTCGATAGCGCCGTGCTCCAGCAGGAACTCGCTGCGCTGGAAGCCTTCAGGCAGCTTCTCGCGAACGGTCTGTTCGATCACGCGAGGACCGGCGAAGCCGATCAGCGCCTTGGGTTCGGCGACAATCACGTCACCGAGCATGGCCAGGCTGGCGGAAACGCCACCGTAGACCGGGTCGGTCAGCACGGAGATGAAGGGCAGACCCTCTTCGCGCAGGCGCGCCAGCACGGCGGAGGTCTTGGCCATCTGCATCAGCGAGATCAGCGCTTCCTGCATGCGCGCACCACCCGAGGCGGAGAAGCACACCAGCGGGCAACGCTTCTCCAGCGCCGCGTTGGCAGCCCGTACGAAACGCTCGCCGACCACCGCGCCCATGGAGCCGCCCATAAAGGAGAACTCGAAGGCGCAGGCGACGATGGGCATGCCTTCCAGGCTGCCGCTCATGGCGATCAGCGCGTCCTTCTCGCCGGTATCTTTCTGGGCCGCGGTGATGCGGTCCTTGTACTTCTTGCTGTCGCGGAACTTCAGGCGATCCACCGGCTCCAGCTCGGCACCCAGTTCCTCGCGGCCGTCGGCGTCGAGGAAGATGTCCAGGCGAGCACGCGCGTCGATGCGCATGTGGTGGTTGCACTTGGGACAGACGTCGAGGGTCTTCTCCAGTTCGGGCTTGTACAGCACGGCCTCGCAGGACGGGCACTTGTGCCAGAGGCCTTCAGGGACCGAGCTCTTCTTCACCTCGGAACGCATGATCGAAGGGATCAGCTTGTCTACCAGCCAGTTGCTCATGCTCTCGTTCTCCATAGCTTCAGGCCCGAACACGCGCTAGCGGCCCGGAGCCCTGCGCATGTTCTTGAGCGAATTCACGATTGCGGACGGGGTTGGCGGCATCGGCGGGATGGCGATGGTACGCCCGGCCCCGCACGTTGACGCCGGGAAGGCCCCGGCCATCTGGGCGACGGGCACCGCCATGGTGCCGTCGCGAAAAGCAAAATCGGCCCGATCCGACACCGCGCGCATACGCGCGTGCCCGGGCAACTGGGTTATGGACGGCAGCGCAGGCGGCGCCGTCACATCTGTGGACGACGGGTTCAGCATGCCGCCCTTGCCGCATCGATGAAGGCTCGCACCTTGTCGTGATCCTTGATGCCCTTGCTCGCCTCCACCCCGCCGCTGACGTCGACCGCGTAGGGCCTGACCTGCGCCACCGCGCTGGCGACGTTTTCCGGGGTGAGGCCGCCGGCGAGGATCACCGGCTTGCCCAGGCCGACCGGCACCAGGTTCCAGTCGAAGGCTTCGCCGGTACCACCGGGGATGCCGGGCACATAGGTATCCAACAGCACGCCCGAGGCGCCGGGGTACTCGCTTACGCGGGCCGCCACGTCGTCGCCGGGCTTGACCCGCAAGGCTTTGATATAGGGACGACCATGGCCTTCGCAGGCTGCCGGGGTCTCGTCGCCGTGGAACTGCAGCAGGTCGAGGGGCACCGCTTCGAGGATCGCCGCCAGTTCAGCGGCGGGCATATCGACGAACAGGCCCACGCTGGTCACGAAGGGAGGCAGCGCCGCGACTATCGCCCGGGCCTGCTCGACGCTCACCGCTCGCGGGCTGGCGGCATAGAACACCATGCCGATGGCGTCGGCACCGGCCGCCGCCGCGGCGAGGGCGTCCTCGACGCGGGTGATGCCACAGATTTTGATGCGAACGGCTGACAAGTTGCAGGCACCGGTGGGTAAAAGATGCTGGATGGTAGCAAAGGCTCGGCGGAGCGTCAGCCCGGGTTTTCCGGTAACCAGGAGAGAAAATGCGGCCCGATGTAACGGTGCGGCAGCTGGAATTCCTCGGGGTACTCCACCTGCACCAGGTACAGCCCGTAGGGATGGGCGGTGACGCCGCCGGTACGCCGCACGCGGCTTTCCAGCACTTCACGGGCCCACTCCGGCGGGCGCTCGCCGGCACCGATGGTCATCAGCACCCCGGCGAAGTTGCGCACCATGTGGTGAAGGAAGGCGTTGGCGCGGATATCCAGCACGATGAACCGCCCGTGCTCGCTCAGATGCAGGTGGTGCACCGTCTTGATCGGCGACTTGGCTTGGCACTGGCGGGCGCGGAAGGCGCTGAAGTCATGGGTACCGACCAGGTGGGCGGCGGCCTCGCGCATGCGCTGGATATCCAGCGGACGATGGTTCCAGGTGACTTCCTCGGCCATGTGCGCCGGGCGGATCTGGTCGTTGTAGATGACATAGCGGTAACGCCGCGCCATCGCACTGAAGCGCGCGTCGAAATGCCGGGGCATTTCCTGGGCCCAGGCCACGCTGATGTCGTTCGGCAGGTTCATGTTGGCGCCCATGGTCCACGCATGCATGGAGCGCTGCACCGGCGTGTCGAAATGCACCACCTGACCGCTGGCATGCACCAGGGCGTCGGTACGCCCGGCACAGCTGAGGGTGACGGGAGCACCCCCGGCCACCTTGGACAAGGCCGTTTCCAGGGTTTCCTGGACGGAGGGCACCCCGGCGCGTTGACGCTGGAAACCACGGTAGCGGGAACCCTTGTACTCGATGCCGAGGGCGATTCTGTAAATGCCAACGGCAGCCGAGTCGGCTGCCGTTGTGGGTACTGCTTGGGTCATTGATCAGCTGATACGGGCGATGAGCTCGCGCGCTTCCTGTTGCTGGTTTTCACTGCCCTCGGACATCACTTCATCGAGGATGTCGCGGGCGCCTTCGGTGTCACCCATGTCGATGTAGGCACGGGCCAGATCGAGCTTGGTGGCGGTTTCGTCAGTGCCGGAGAGGAAGTCGAAATCGTCGTCGCCATCCAGGTCCACTGCCGGAGCGGCGGTGCTGGCAGGTGCGCTATCGGCCGGCGGCTGGTCGAGGCTTTCGGCGAGCTGGTCGAGCTCGGCGGTCACTTCATCGAGCTTGGCGGCGAAGCTGTCGGAGAGCGGCGCTTCTTCGGCGGCGGGCTCGTCTTCCGGCATCGACAGGTCGAAATCGGACGGCAGTTCGAAGGCCGACGCGGGCTCTTCCTTGGCGACCGGCTCGGCAGCAGGCTGGGAGCCGCCCAGGTTCAGGTCGTCATCCAGGCTGAGAAGGAAATCATCCTCCTCGGCGATGGACGGCTTGCTGTCGCCTTCCAGCTCCAGGCTGAAGTCGGCCAGGTCGTCGCCCAGATCCAGCGATTGCTCGCCCAGCGGCTTGTCGTCCAGCTCCAGGTCGAAGCCGAGTTCGTCATCGCTGCGGGCAGCCGGGGCGCTCGGAGCGTCGAGGTTGAGGTCGGCATCCAGGTCGATCTCGTCCAGGCCGGCCAGGGCATCGTTGCCGGAGGCAGCTTGCAGGTCGCGGTCGAGGTCGGCTTCCAGCTCATCCAGGCTCAGGTCGAAGGCATCGTCCATGTCGTCCTGGGCGGCAGGCGCCTGGGCAGCCGGAGCAGCAGGCTCGTCCAGGGTCAGGTCGTCGAGGCTGAAGCTGTCGAGGTCGTCGCTGGCGGAACCGGCGGCGAAGCCGAGACCGGCAGCGGCAGCCAGCGCCATGGCCGGGTACTTGGCCTTGAGCTGGTCGACTTCGGCATAGGCGCCACCGATTTCACGCAGCTCGCTTTCCTGGCGGGCGAAGCCGTCGCGGTCACCCAGTTCGGCGTAGACCTCCATCAGCTTCAGGCGCAGGTCGGCACGATGCGGCTCGTCGTTGATCGCGTTCTGCAGCAGCTCGGCAGCCTGGTTGAAGCGGCCGTAGGCGATGTAGATGTCGGCTTCGCTGATGGCATCGCCGGTCTGGGCGGTGACACGCTCCTCGGCCTGGGCCGGAGCAGCGGCGACCGCAGCAGGCTCGTTTTCAAGGCCGGCGAAGGCGTTGTCCTGGATGTCCAGGTCGTTGTCGAAGCCGGTGTCGTCATCCTGGGCGGCCAGGCTGTTCTGCAGCTCGGCTTCCTTCATGGCGTTGCGACGGGAGAGGATCATCAGTGCGACCAGCAGCACCAGCAGCGCACCGCCACCGGCGATGCCCAGCAGCATCGGGTTGCCCATCAGGTCGTCGACGAAGCCAGGCTGTTCGGCTTCAGGTTCCGGCTGCACGGGCGCAACGGCCGCCGGAGCGGGCTCGACCGGCTTGGCGGCTTCTGCCGGAGCAGCAGGTTTTTCAACGGCATCAGCCGGCTCACTGGCCGGCTGCTGGTTCTGGGACTGGGCGGCTGCATCAGGTGCAGCCGGCTCCTCGTTGTAGTTGTAGTCCGGTGCCTGCCCGGCCGGGGGAGTGGCCTGGGTCGCGTCGGGTGCCGGAGTAGCCGGCACCGCTGCAGGTTGTTCGGCAGCCGGAGCGGCCGGGGTGGCGGAAGCGGCTGGCGCTGTCGGCGTGGCCGGTGCTGCCGGTGCTGCCGGAGCGGCGGCCTCGGGTTTCTTCGCCAGGTCGCTCTGCAGCTTGGCCAGCTGATCATCCTTCAGCTGGATCAGGCGTTGCAGTTTATCCAGCTGGCTCTGCAGGTCGGTCATCCGCCCCTTGAGCTCGTCGTTCTCGCGACGGGTGGTGTCCAGGCTTTCCTGGGTCACCGCCAGTTTCTCGGTCAGCGCCTTGTTGTTGCCGTTGCCAGCACCCTTCTCGCTGCCGGCAGTGGACTTGCCACTCTCGGCGGATACCAGGCGCAGGTTGTCCTTGCTTTCGGTCTTGGCCGGAGCGGCACCGGCGCTGGCGCGCTTGGTGGCGTCGAGCTGGCGCTGGCCAGCGGTACCGGCTACGGCGCTGCCGTCACGCCATGCGGAGTTCTGCGCAGCGACCTGGGCAATGGCTTCGGACTGGGAACGACTGGCGATCTGAGCATCGGTCGGCATGCGCAGCACCTGGCCGCTCTTCATGCGGTTGATGTTGCCGCCAACGAAGGCGTCCGGGTTCAGGTCCTGGATGGCCAGCATGGCCTGGTGCACGGAACCGCTGGAGCGATTGCGCTGGGCAATTTCCCACAGGGTGTCGCTGCCGGTGGTCTTGTATTCTTCGGCGCCCGCCTTGGCGGTGGAAGCGGCCGAGGCAACAGGCGTGGACGGACGCGGTGCCTGGGCAGCCGGGCTGGCGCTCGGACGCGGCGCAGCAGCCGGGCGCGGAGCCTGTGCCGGAGCGGCGATGGGCATGCTCGGCACGACGGCAGCGGTGGTTGCAGCGGAGTAGGTCGGCGGGTCCAGCAGCAGGGTGTATTCGCGCAGCAGGCGGCCGTTGGGCCACAGCACTTCCACCATGAAGTTCAGGTAGGGCTCGCGCACCGGCTTGTTGGAGGTCACGCGGATCACGCTCTTGCCGTTGGGCTTGAGCACCGGCGTGAACTTGAGGTCGGTCAGGAAGTACTGGCGATCGACGCCGGCCTTGCTGAACTCTTCGGCCGAAGCCAGGCTCGGAACGACTTCGTTGGAGGCCAGATCACGGACCTCGAGCAGCTCGATTTCAGCGACCAGCGGCTGGTTCAAGGCGGACTTCAGGGTCACTTCCCCGAGCCCCAAAGCGTGAGCCATGCCGGAGGTCAGCGCCGAAGCAGCCGCAATTGCCAGCACCAGTTTGCGAACCCGAATCATAGCGTAATCCCTTGTTTTATCTTTTTTTCTCGGCCGAACGAGAGAGTATTTTGATCGCTGCCACAACACGCCATAGCGGTTCCCCGTCAGCGATGAAAACTAAACCAGTATTGTCAAGCTAGAAAAGTTCTTCAAATTTTCAGGTAAGTATCTTTTACAGATAGTGTTTTATCAATAACTCGCCGGACTGTACGGCGTTGAGTGCAGCGCCTTTTCGCACATTATCAGACGCAATCCACAAATTGACTTGGCGCGGGTCTTCCAGCCCTTTTCGCACGCGGCCGACGTAGATCACATCCTGCCCCACAGCGTCACCTACCGCCGTCGGATAGTCGCCCTGCTCCACCAGTTCGATGCCCTCCGCCGCCTCCAGTTTTTCCAGCACGACGGCCAGGTCGACGTCCTCGCGCACCTGCAGCGAGACGCTCAGGCTGTCGCCGAAGAACACCGGTGCCAGCACGCAGGTGGCGGCCACATCCAGGGCCGGGGCAGCCAGCAGTGCTTTCAATTCGCGTGCCAGCCTCTTCTCCAGCTGGGCGTGGCCCGCCTCGTCCACCGCATCGGGCTGGGCGAGGATGTTGAAGGCGACCTGGCGATCGAAGAAGCGCGGCTCCAGCGGACGGGCGTTGAGCAGCTCGGCGGTTTGCCGGGCCAATTCGGTGACCCCCTCGCGGCCACGGCTGGAAACGGCCAGGCAGGCGGTGACCGTGACCCGCTCGATGCCCAGGGAAACCAGCGGCGCCAGGGCACAGGCCAGGGCCACGGCAGAAGCGCTCGGACTGCACAGCTTATAAGGAGGGGCCAGTTCGCCGAGCAGGCCGGCATTGGCTTCCGGCACCAGCGGCTGGGCGTCGTCCAGCGCACCGGAAAGATCGATCACCGCGCAACCCGCCTGGCTGGCGAGCACGGCGAAGCTGCGGCTCACCGCCTCGCCGGCGGCGAAGAAGGCCAGGCGCACCTGGGAGAAATCGAATTCGGCGACATCACGCACGCGCAGGTTCTTGCCGCGGAAGGGTACGGAGGCACCGGCAGACTCGATGCTGGCCAGCAGATGCAGGGTTCCGACGGGGAACTCACGCTCGGCAAGGAGCTCGACGAGGGTTTCGCCAACGGTACCGGTGGCGCCGACAACGGCGATATCGAAGGACTGGCTCATGGACATTGCCTCTGGCGAAACGGGAGCGGCACTTTAACCGTCGCCCCGCACGCAGGCAATCGAGGGAAACCGGGCGCCGACGAGCCTCGTCGGCACCCGTTGTAGATCAACGCTCCAGGAGGATGCGCAGCATGCGGCGCAGCGGCTCGGCCGCGCCCCACAGCAGCTGGTCGCCCACGGTGAAGGCGCCAAGGTACTGCGTGCCCATGTTGAGCTTGCGCAGACGGCCGACCGGGACGCTGAGGGTGCCGGTAACGGCGGTCGGGGTCAGCTCGCGCATGCTGATCTCGCGCTGGTTCGGCACCAGCTTCACCCAGGGGTTGTGCTGGCTGATCATGCCTTCGATGTCGGCGATGGGCACATCCTTGTTCAGCTTGATGGTCAGCGCCTGGCTGTGGCAGCGCATGGCGCCGATGCGCACGCAAATGCCGTCCACCGGGATCGGGCTCTTGAAGCGACCGAGGATCTTGTTGGTTTCGGCCTGGCCCTTCCACTCTTCACGGCTCTGGCCGTTGGGCAGTTCCTTGTCGATCCAGGGGATCAGGCTACCCGCCAGGGGCACGCCGAAGTTCTCGGTGGGATACGCCTCGCCGCGCATGGCTTCGGCCACCTTGCGATCGATGTCGAGGATGGCGCTGGCCGGGTTGGCCAGGTCATCGGCGACCGCCGCGTGGGTCGCGCCCATCTGTTTGATCAGCTCGCGCATGTTCTGGGCACCGGCGCCGGAGGCTGCCTGGTAGGTCATGGCGCTCATCCACTCCACCAGGCCGGCTTCGAACAGACCGCCCAGGGCCATCAGCATCAGGCTGACGGTGCAGTTGCCACCGATGTAGTTCTTGGTACCGGCATCCAGTTGCTGGTCGATGACGCGACGGTTGACCGGGTCGAGGACGATGACCGCGTCATCCTGCATGCGCAGACTGGAGGCGGCGTCGATCCAGTAGCCCTGCCAGCCGGCTTCGCGCAGTTTGGGGAAGACTTCGCTGGTGTAGTCGCCACCCTGGCAGGTCAGGATCACGTCGAGGCTTTTCAGTTCGTCGATGTTGTAGGCGTCCTTCAGCGGGGCAACGTCCTTGCCGATCGCCGGGCCTTGCCCGCCAACATTGGAAGTGGTGAAGAAAACCGGCTCGATCAGGTCGAAATCCCGCTCTTCCAGCATTCGCTGCATGAGCACGGAACCCACCATGCCACGCCAACCGATCAGACCTACACGCTTCATGACAACTACACCTTTCAGGAAAAAGTGGACCGCCGGTATTCCGGCGAGCCCGACAGATTACAGATTACGCAGGGCCTCGACCACTGCATCGCCCATGGCTTGGGTACCGACCTTGGTGGTACCGGCGGAGAAGATGTCGCCGGTGCGCAGGCCCTGGTCGAGGACGAGGCTCACGGCCTTCTCGATGGCATCCGCGGCGGCGCTCTGGTTGAAGCTGTAGCGCAGCATCATCGAGACCGAGAGGATGGTCGCCAGGGGGTTGGCGATGCCTTGGCCGGCGATGTCCGGCGCGGAGCCGTGGCACGGCTCGTACATGCCCTTGTTGTGCGCATCCAGGGAGGCGGAAGGCAGCATGCCGATGGAGCCGGTGAGCATGGAAGCCTCATCCGACAGGATGTCGCCGAACATGTTGTCGGTGACCATCACGTCGAACTGCTTGGGCGCGCGCACCAGCTGCATGGCGGCGTTGTCGACGTACATGTGCGACAGCTCGACGTCCGGGTAGTCCTTGGCCACTTCCTCGGCCACTTCACGCCACAGCTGGCTGGAGGCGAGCACGTTGGCCTTGTCCACCGAGCAGAGTTTCTTGCCGCGCACGCGGGCCATGTCGAAGCCGACGCGGACGATGCGGCGGATTTCGCTTTCAGCATACGGCAGGGTGTCATAGGCCTGGCGCTCGCCGTTTTCCAGCACGCGCTGTTCGCGGGGCTGGCCGAAGTAGATGCCGCCGGTCAGCTCACGGACGATGAGGATATCCAGGCCCGCGACCACTTCCGGCTTGAGGCTGGAGGCATCGGCCAGTTGCGGATAAAGGATGGCCGGGCGCAGGTTGGCGAACAGGCCCAGCTGCGAGCGAATCTTCAGCAGGCCGCGTTCCGGACGGATGTCGCGCTCGATCTTGTCCCACTTCGGGCCGCCCACGGCGCCCAGCAGCACGGCGTCGGCCTGGCGCGCACGCTCCAGGGTCTCGTCGGCCAGGGGCACGCCGTGCTTGTCGATGGCAGCGCCGCCGATCACGTCGTGGGTCAGCTCGAAGCCGAGCTGGAACTTGTCATTGGCCAGCTCCAGCACCTTGACCGCCTCGGCCATGATTTCCGGGCCGATACCGTCGCCAGGGAGAACCAGAATCTGTTTGCTCATGAGTCTTTCCTTCGGAAAAAAGCTTCAAGCCCCAAGTCGCAGGCCCCAAGTACTTGTCGCTTGGAGCTTGCAGCCTGACGCTCGGTTATTTAGTGGCCCACAGCACCAGCACGTCGGTACTGAAGGAGCCGTCTTCGGTGATTTCGAAATACTCGCGCACTTCCTCGCCCACCGCCTTCTGCAGGGCCAGGATGGCGTCGCGGAATACATCCGGCGTGCGCATGCGGGTGATCCAGGAGGCGAACTCCAGGCGCAGCCGCTGGCGTGCATGGCGATCGACGAACAGACCGGCCTCGCTTACCTGGCGCAGCCACTCGGCGGCGGAATAGTCGCGCACATGGCTGGTGTCGCGCAGCACTTCCACGGCCTGCAGGTGGGTATCGAGCAGCGGGCTGCCCGGCGACGCCACGTCGATGAAGGCAGTGATGCCGCCCGGCTTCAGCACCCGACGCACCTCGCGCAGGGCCAGGCCCAGGTCGCTCCAGTGGTGCGCCGAATAACGGCTGAAGACGAAATCGAAGCTGGCATCGGCGAAGGGCAGGCGCTCGGCCGCCCCGCGCTCGGTGCGTAGATTACCCAGCCCACGCTCGGCGGCAGCCGCTGCGACCACCTCCAGCATCTGCTCGGAGAGGTCGTAGGCCACCACTTCACCGACCAGCGGCGCGACATGGAAGCTGACATGCCCGGCGCCACAACCGAGGTCGAGCACCCGGGCATCGCCCCGGCCCTCGACCGCCGCCTGCAGCAGCGCGAATTCGGTGCCCTGGGCGTGCACGGCACTGCTCAGGTAGGCACTGGCCTGTTCGCCGAACTGGCGCTGCACCACCTGCGCATGGGCCTTGTCGCTCATCTCGCTCCCCTGCCTCAGGCGTCGCGGAACAGCCAGGGCTGCGCCTGGCGATGGCCACCCTCGAAGGCGCGGATGGCGTCCGCGTCCTGCAGGGTCAGGCCGATGTCGTCGAGGCCGTTGAGCAGGCAGTGCTTGCGGAACGCGTCCACTTCGAAGCTGTACTGCTTGCCGTCCGGGCGGGTCACGGTCTGTGCGGCGAGGTCGACGGTGAGCTGGTAGCCCTCCTCCGCTTCGCACTGCTTGAACAGCTCGTCCACCTCTTCATCCTTGAGGATGATCGGCAGCAGGCCGTTCTTGAAGCTGTTGTTGAAGAAGATGTCGGCGTAGCTCGGCGCGATGATGGCGCGGAAGCCGTACTCCTCCAGGGCCCAGGGTGCGTGCTCGCGGGAGGAGCCACAACCGAAGTTCTCACGGGCCAGCAGCACGCTGGCGCCCTGGAAGCGCGGGAAGTTGAGGACGAAGTCCGGGTTCACCGGGCGCTTGGAGTTGTCCTGGTTGGGCTGGCCGACATCGAGGTAGCGCCACTCGTCGAACAGGTTGGGGCCGAAGCCGGTGCGCTTGATCGACTTGAGGAATTGCTTGGGGATGATCTGGTCGGTGTCGACGTTGGCACGATCGAGCGGAGCGACGAGACCGGTGTGTTGGGTAAAGGCTTTCATCTCGCTCTCCTTACTTGAGCATCTCGCGAACATCGACGAAGCGTCCGTTGACGGCGGCTGCGGCGGCCATGGCCGGGCTGACCAGGTGGGTACGACCACCGGCGCCCTGGCGGCCTTCGAAGTTGCGATTGGAGGTGGAGGCGCAATGCTCGCCGCTTTCGAGGCGGTCCGGGTTCATCGCCAGGCACATGGAGCAGCCCGGCTCACGCCATTCGAAGCCGGCCTCGATGAAGATCTTGTCCAGCCCTTCCTGTTCGGCCTGCTGCTTCACCAGGCCGGAGCCCGGTACCACCATCGCCTGCTTGACGGTGGTGGCGACCTTGCGGCCCTTGGCCACTTCGGCGGCGGCGCGCAGGTCTTCGATGCGCGAGTTGGTGCAGGAACCGATGAATACGCGGTCCAGCTGGATATCGGTGATCGCCTGGTTGGCGGCCAGGCCCATGTACTTCAGGGCACGGGTGATGGAATCACGCTTGACCGGGTCGGCCTCGACGGCCGGGTCCGGCACGCGCTGGTCGACGGGCAGCACCATCTCCGGCGAAGTGCCCCAGCTGACCTGGGGAATGATGTCTTCGGCGCGCATCTCGATCACGGTGTCGAAGTGCGCATCGGCGTCGGAAACCAGGTCGCTCCAGGCGGCCACGGCCTTTTCCCAGTCGGCGCCCTTGGGCGCGAAGGGGCGGCCTTCGACATAGGCGATGGTCTTCTCGTCCACCGCCACCATGCCCACGCGGGCACCGGCCTCGATGGACATGTTGCAGATGGTCATGCGGCCTTCCATGGACAGGTCGCGGATGGCACTGCCGGCGAACTCCAGGGCGTGGCCGTTGCCGCCGGCGGTGCCGATCTTGCCGATCACCGCGAGCACGATGTCCTTGGCGGTCACGCCGAAGGGCAGCTTGCCTTCCACGCGCACCTGCATGTTCTTCATCTTCTTGGCGATCAGGCACTGGGTGGCCAGCACATGCTCCACCTCGGAGGTGCCGATGCCGTGGGCCAGCGCACCGAAGGCGCCATGGGTGGAGGTGTGCGAGTCACCGCAGACCACGGTCATGCCCGGCAAGGTGGCGCCCTGCTCCGGGCCGACCACGTGGACGATGCCCTGGCGCACGTCGTTCATCTTGAACTCGAGGATGCCGAAATCGTCGCAGTTCTCGTCGAGGGTCTGCACCTGGATGCGCGAAACCTCGTCGGCGATGGCCTCTAGGCCACCCTGGCGCTCGGCGCGGGTGGTCGGCACGTTGTGGTCCGGGGTCGCGATGTTGGCGTCGATGCGCCACGGCTTGCGGCTGGCCAGACGCAGGCCTTCGAATGCCTGGGGCGAGGTCACTTCGTGGAGGATGTGACGGTCGATGTAGATCAGCGACGAACCATCGTCGCGGCGCTTCACCTCGTGCAATTCCCAGAGCTTGTCGTACAGCGTCTTGCCGGCCATCGGTGGGTCCTCATCAGCGTGTTTCTATGCCGGGGCTCTCATGGATAAAAAGGCCCCTTGGCTTGTGGGGATGATCCTAGGGATTTGACATGAATAACTCAAATTCATATTTTTCATCCAATGGATTCCCCTCAGGAATACCCTTAGCCACGCCCTCTGCCTGGAGCTCAAGCGCCAATGGACCTCGCCAGCCTCAATGCCTTCATCGCCATCGCCGAAACCGGCAGCTTCTCCGAGGCCGGCGAACGCCTGCATCTGACCCAGCCGGCGGTGAGCAAGCGCATCGCCTCCCTGGAGCAGCAGTTGAACGTGCGCCTGTTCGACCGCCTCGGCCGCGAAGTGGGCCTGACCGAAGCCGGTCGCGCCCTGCTGCCGCGTGCCTACCAGATTCTCAATGTGCTGGACGACACCCGTCGCGCCCTGAGCAACCTCTCCGGTGATATCAGCGGCCGCCTGACCCTGGCCACCAGCCACCACATCGGCCTGCATCGCCTGCCGCCGCTGCTGCGCGCCTTCACCCGCGCCTACCCGCAGGTGGCGCTGGACATCCAGTTCCTCGATTCCGAAGTCGCCTATGAAGAGATCCTCCATGGCCGCGCCGAGCTGGCGGTGATCACCCTGGCCCCGGAAACCGCCCTGCCCGTGCAGGCGGTACCGGTGTGGGACGACGCCCTGGACTTCGTCGCCGCCCCCGAGCACCCGCTGGCCCGCGACAAGACCATCTTCCTCGCCGACGTGGCCAAGCACCCGGCGGTGTTCCCCGGCGGCAACACCTTCACCCACCACATCGTGCGGCGCCTGTTCGAGGCCGAAGGGCTGACGCCGAACATCGGCATGAGCACCAACTACATGGAGACGATCAAGATGATGGTGTCCATCGGCCTGGCCTGGAGCGTGCTGCCGCGCACCATGCTCGACGAGCAGGTGGTGCGCCTGCCGCTGCAGGACATCCAACTGAGCCGCAAGCTCGGCTACATCCTGCACACCGACCGCACCCTGTCGAACGCAGCCAAGGCCTTCATGGCCCTGCTCGACGCCCAGCGCGACAATCTTGCGTAGTCCCCGAGCCAGGGGCTAACGTGAGCCGCATAACGATAAGAAAAGGCCCGCGCATGCCCCAGCCACCCCGCCCACTCTCCGCCCGCACCGCGCCACACTGCAGCCTCCGGACCGGAAAGGGCCGCCATGACCAAGCCATCTGATCGCCCGCCACTGCCCTTCATCCCCGCCCTCGACCCCGGCGAGTTCGAGCAGAGCTGGCAAGACACGCAACGCCTGCTCGCCGCGCTCAACGGCGCGCGCCTGGGTGCCTGGGACTGGGACATCGCCAGCGGCCGGGTCAACTGGTCCCGCGGCGCCCAGGCGCTGTTCGGCCTGGACCCCAAGCGCCCGCTGCGCACCCAGGTCGACTACATCGAACTGATCCCCGAGGAAGACCGCGCCGGCGTGCTCGAACTCTTCGCCCGGGTGCTGTCCGGCGCCCACCCGGACCGCGCCTTCCGCCACCGCATCCGCTGGCCCGACGGCAGCCTGCACTGGCTGGAGATCAGCGGCAGCCCGCAGGAAGACCCCGACGGGCGCAAACGCATCATCGGGGTGATCCGCGACGTCACCGAGCAGCAGGAGCGGGCCGAGGCGCTGGAGAACTCGCAGCGACGCTTCTCCAGCCTGTTCCACCTGAGCCCCGACGTGATCCTGCTGGTGCGCATGGACGGCGGCATCATCACCGAGGCCAACCAGCATTTCGAAAGCGTGTTCGGCTGGCCGGCCGCCGAAGTGGTCGGCCGCAGCACCCAGGAGCTGGGCATCTGGGTCCACCCGCAGCAGCGCGAACTGCTCTACCGCAACAGTCCCGGCTCGGAAGACCCCATCGTCCAGGAGGTGCAACTGCGCACCCGCGACGAACGGGTGCTCGACGGGGTGCTGTCCAGCCAGTTCGTCGACCTGGACGGCGAATCCTTCCTCATCAGCACCTTCCTCGACACCACCGAGCGCAAGCGCGCCGAAGCCGCCCTGCGCACCAGCGAGGAGAAATTCTCCAAGGCCTTCCGCAGCACCCCCGATGCCGTGGTCATCACCGACCGCGAGACCGGCTGCTTCATCGAGGCCAACCCCGGCTTCCAGCGCCAGTTCGGCTGGGATGCCAGCGAAACCATCGGCCGCAGCTCGCTGGAGCTGGGCATCTGGGTCCACGCCGAGCAGCGCCGCGAGATGCTCGACGCCTTCGGCAACAGCGGCATCCTCGCCGGACTGGAAGTGCAACTGCGCGGCCGCGACGGCAGTGTCAGCACCAACCTGCTGTATGGCGACCAGATCCAGCTCAACGGCCGTACCTGCCTGGTACTGACGGTGCGCGACATCACCGAGATGCGCGCCCAGGAACGCGCCTTGAAGGACAGCCAGGAACGCCTGGCACTGGCCCTGGAATCCGCCGACCTGGGCACCTGGGATTGGCACATCCCCAGCAGCAGCCTCTATGGCTCGGCCCGGGCCTCGGCGCTGCACGGGCTGGCCACCGAACCGTACGAGGGCGACTTCAAGAACTTCTTCAGCTTCGTGCCCCTGGAAGACCAGATGGCCATGCGCCAGGCCTACCAGGACCTGCTCACCGGCGTGACCAAGGACTACCAGTTCACCTACCGCTCACGCTTCGCCAATGGCGAGATCCATTTCCTGGAAAGCACCGCCAAGCTCTACCGCGACGAAGCGGGCGAGCCGCTGCGCATGGCCGGCATCCTCATCGACATCACCGAACGGGTGCGCCGCGAGCAGCGCCTGGCGGCGTCGGAGGAGAAGTTCGTCACCCTGTTCCAGGCCAGCCCCGACCCCATCTGCGTGACCCGCGTGCGCGACGGTGCCTTCATCGAGATCAACCCCAGCTTCACCGAGGTGTTCGGCTGGCGCCCCGACGAGATCGTCGGCCGCCGCGCGCCGGAGATCGCCTTCTGGGCCGACCTGGAGCAGCGCGACCAGCTCTCGCGCACGCTGATGCGCGACAAGGGCCTGGATAACGTCGAGGCCGATTATCTGACCCGCGATGGCAGCCCGCTGACCTGCGTGGTGTCCAGCCGCTTCATCCGCGTCGACCGCCAGCTGTGCATCACCACCACCTTCCGCGACATCACCGAGCGTCAGCAGTCCGAGGCGGCGCTCAAGGCCAGCCAGGAGAAGTTCGCCAAGGCGTTCCACTCCAGCCCCGACGCCATCACCATCACCGAGCGCGACACGGGCCGCTACATCGAGGTCAACGAAGGCTTCTGCCGCCTCACCGGTTACAGCGCCGAGGAAGTGATCGGGCGTACCGCCGACGACCTGCACATCTGGGCCCGGCCCGATGAGCGCCAGCACCTGATCGAGGTCATGCGCCGCGATGGGCGTGCGCACCACCTGGAGATGTCCGGCCAGCACCGTGACGGCACGCGCAAGGTGGTGGAGGTCTCGGTGGAACAGATCGACCTCGACGGCAAGGCCTGCCTGCTGCTGACGGCCCGCGATATCAGTGCATTGAAAGACGCCCAGGCGCAGATCCAGCACCTGGCCTACCACGACTCGCTGACCAACCTGCCCAACCGCGCCCTGCTGATGGACCGGCTGACCCAGCAGATCGCCCTGCTGCGCCGCCACAAGCTGCGCGGTGCCCTGCTGTTCCTCGACCTCGACCACTTCAAGCACATCAACGACTCCCTCGGCCATCCGGTGGGCGACTCGGTGCTGAAGATGGTCACCGCGCGCCTGGAGGCCAGCGTGCGCCTGGAAGATACGGTCGCGCGCCTGGGCGGCGACGAATTCGTGGTGCTGCTCACCGGCCTGGAGGGCAAGCGCTCCGAGGTGACGCGCCAGGTGCGGCAGATCGCCGACAAGCTGCGCAAGCTGCTGGCCGAGCCCATGTTGCTCGATGGCCATCACCTGCAGGTCACGCCGAGCATGGGCGTGGCACTGATTCCCGATCACGGCGAGACGCCCGCCGACCTGCTCAAGCGTGCCGACATCGCCCTGTACCGGGCCAAGGATTCGGGGCGCAACGCCATCCAGATGTTCCGCGCCACCATGCAGGAGGCGGCCAGCGAGCGTCTGCGCCTGGAGAACGACCTGCGCCTGGCCCTGGTTCGCGGCGAGTTCGAGCTGTACTTCCAGCCCCAGGTGGACGCCCGCAGCAACCGGGTGATAGGCGCCGAAGCGCTGCTGCGCTGGATGCACCCGACCCTGGGGCCACAGTCGCCGGCGCAATTCATCCAGGTGCTGGAGGAAAGCGGGATGATCCTCGAGGTGGGCAGCTGGGTGCTGGCCGATGCCTGCCGGGCCTGCGAACAGCTGCTCGCCGACCGGCTGGCCAATCCCGACGACTTCAGCCTGTGCGTGAACATCAGCCCCCGGCAGTTCCGCCAGAACGATTTCGTCGAACGCATCGAGAAAAGCCTGGCCGATACCCGCCTGCCGCGGGGCATCCTCAAGCTGGAGATCACCGAAGGCATCGTCATCCAGAACCTCGACGACACCATCGGCAAGATGCGCCGCCTGAAGAAGCTCGGCGTCAGTTTCGCCATGGACGACTTCGGCACCGGCTACTCGTCCCTGACCTACCTCAAGCGCCTGCCGGTGGATGTGCTGAAGATCGACCAGTCATTCGTACGCGATGCCACCAACGACCCCAACGATGCCGAGATCATCCGCGCCATCGTCGCCATGGCCCGCAGCCTGGGCCTGGGCATGGTGGCCGAAGGGGTGGAGCTCAAGGAGCAACTGGACTTCCTCGAACAGCAGGGCTGCCACCTGTACCAGGGCTACCTGTTCAGCCGTCCGGTTCCGCTGGAAGAATTCCGCGCGCTGCTGGCCAGGAACAACGAGCAGGCTTTACCCCCGGCCCCATGAAAAAGGGCGCCCGCAGGCGCCCTCTTCTACCGCAGCAACCGCTGCCGGATCAGTTGTCCAGCACCGCACGGGCGCCATTGATGGGGATGCGTTTGGCCTTGGCGTCTTCCGGCACGATGCGTACCAGGTCGATGTTCAGCAGGCCGTTCTGCAGGCCGGCGCTGCGCACTTCGATGTGGTCGGCCAGGCGGAACGACAGCTTGAAGGCGCGCTGGGCGATGCCCTGGTGCAGGTAGGTCACGCTCTCGACGCCCTTGTCGCGCTTGCCACCACTGACGGTGAGCACGCCACGCTCGACCTGCAGCTCCAGGTCTTCTTCCTGGAAGCCGGCTGCGGCGACCACGATGCGGTACTGGTCATCACCGTGTTTCTCGACGTTGTAGGGCGGGTAGCTGCTGCCGCTATCGTTGCGCTGGGCGGATTCGAACAGGTCGTTAAGACGGTCGAAGCCCACGGAATGACGGAACAGCGGAGCGAGGGAGAATGCAGCGGTCATGAAAATCTCTCCTGAATAATCAGCAAGTGTCTAAAGTCGCGGGACCCGACTTCGGCATCCCGCATTCCCCTAGATAGGGACGGCCGAAATGATTTCAAGGGCCTTTTTTTCAATGGAGGTTCCATGCACAAGGTCATGCTCATCACCGGCGCCAGCCGCGGCATCGGCGCCGCCACCGCGCGACTGGCGGCGGCGCGCGGCTATGCGCTGTGCATCAACTACCGGCAACAGCGCGAGGCAGCCGCGCAACTGGTGGACGAGATCACGCGCCAGGGCGGCCAGGCCATCGCGGTTGCCGCGGACGTGGCCGACGAGCGACAGGTGGCGCAGTTGTTCGCAGCCATCGATAGCGAATTCGGCCGTCTGGATGTGCTGGTCAACAACGCCGGAATGCTCGAACGCCAGGCACGCCTGGATGAGATCGACGGCGACAGGCTGCTGCGGGTGTTCGGCGCCAACGTCTTCGGCAGCTTCCACTGCGCCCGCGAGGCGATCCGCAGGATGTCCACCCGCCACGGCGGCCGGGGCGGCTCGATCATCAACCTGTCGTCCATCGCCGCGCGCCTGGGCGCGCCCAACGAGTACATCGACTATGCGGCAGCCAAGGGCGCCATCGACGCGATGACGGTAGGGCTGGCCAAGGAGGTGGCGGCCGAAGGCATCCGGGTGAACGCGGTGCGGCCCGGCGTGATCCGCACGGAAATCCACGCCAGTGGCGGGGAGCCGGGGCGGGTGGAGCGGGTCGCCGCCAGCATTCCCCTGGGCCGGGGCGGCGAAGCGGAAGAAATCGCCAACGCCATTCTCTGGCTGGCCAGCGACGAGGCCTCGTACACCACCGGCGCCCTGCTGGATGTCGCCGGCGGCCGCTGAGCACGCGCATCGTAGGTTGGCGCCGAGCGCAGCGAGACCCAACGAGACAACCCTGATGCTGCGCTTCGTACCTCAGTGCGTAGCCCGGGCTTCAGCCCGGGAAAACCAAGGAACAAGGCGCATCAGGCCGCCGCGAACTCCCGCTCCAGGCCCAGCAGGGCGTCGATGCGGGCACAGTCGCTTTCGCGGCGGATCTCGGTGAACAGCAGCACGGCCTCCGGGTAGGTGCGCGTGAGCATCGCCAGCCATTGCTTGAGCCGCCCCGGGGCGTAGCGCGGGGCAAGCTTGCGCCGAGCCTGGCGCCAGAAGTCGCGGAGCAGCGGCTGGAACTCCGCCCAGCTCATCTCCTCGGGTGTTTCGCCGGCACGCACGGCGGCGATCTGCCGGGCCAGGTCGGGGCGCGAGACCAGGCCACGCCCCAGCATGATGTCCTCGACGCCGCTGACCTCGCGGCAGCGTCGCCAGTCGTCCAGCGTCCACACCTCGCCGTTGGCGAATACCGGCACCTTGACCACGTCCTGTACCCGCGCCACCCATTCCCAGTGGGCCGGCGGCTTGTAGCCCTCGACCTTGGTGCGTGCATGCACCACCAGTTGCGAGGCGCCACCTTCGGCCAGGGCCAGGGCGCAGTCGAGCGCGCCATCGGGGCTGTCGAAGCCCAGGCGCATCTTCGCCGTGACCGGAATGGCAGCAGGCACTGCACGGCGCACGCCGCTGACGATGGCATGCAGCAGCTCGGGCTCCTTGAGCAGCACGGCGCCGCCACGGGACTTGTTCACCGTCTTCGCCGGGCAGCCGAAGTTGAGATCGATCACCGGCGCGCCCAGTTCGCAGGCGTATGCAGCGTTTTCCCCCAGGCACACCGGGTCGGAGCCCAGCAATTGCACGCGCATCGGCGTGCCGGCACGGGTGCACGCACCACTCTCCAGCTCGGGAGCGAGCTTCTGGTAGGTGCTGGCCGGCAGCAGGCGATCGCTGACGCGGATGAACTCGCTGACGCACCAATCGATGCCGCCCACACGGGTCAGCACGTCTCGGAGAATCTCGTCGACCAGGCCCTCCATGGGCGCCAGGGCGATTTGCATAGGGGAAGCCTTGGAAAAATGGGCGCGTAGTGTAAGCGCGGAGCGGGCCTGCACAGAATCCTCCCGACGAAAACCGCGGGAGCAAGTTCGCGCCGGCGCAGTCGAAAGCCATACGCCCTGGAGAAGGAACCGCCGATGAATACGCTCCGCCCTGCCCTGCTTTGCCTGGCCCTTGGCAGCCTGGCCCCGCTGGCCGATGCAGAAACCCTATTGGAGAGCCCGCTGCAACCGGCGCCCGACTCAGTGGCGGAGCTGGTGGTCAGCCGCGACGAGAACGCCGCCAATGCATGCGAAGTGGGCCTCTACCTGCAGGACGAGCTGGTGGCGCAACTGTCTGCCGGGCAGGCCATCAGCCTCAGCGTGCCGGCCGGCGAGATGACCCTGAACGTCGCCCAGAGCCCCTCGGGCTATTGCGCCGGCAACCTCGCCGGGCGCCCGCAGTCGGTGCTGATCCAGCCCGGCGAGCGGCGGCACTTCCGCATCGTGCAGAACCCGACCGAGCTGTTCCTGTCGCCAGCGGTGGACTGAGCGCTCAGAGCTCCAGGGGGAACGGCTGCATCAGTGCGCGGCCGTAGCCCTCGATGAACTCGGGCGGCATGCGCTTGGGGCGGCCGCTGGAAAGCTCGATGCAGACGAAGGTGGTCCTGGCCCGCAGCAGGGTCGCGCCGTCTTCGGGGCGGATCAGCTGGAAGCGGCGGTCCATCTTCAGGCGCTGGTCGGACTCGACGATCCAGGTGGCCATCTGCAGCTCCTGCTCCTCGTAGGCGGCAGCGAGGTAGTCGATCTCGTGGCGCACCACGGCCATGGCGCGATCCAGGCGGCGGTATTCGGCCAGGTCCAGGCCCAGGCTCTGGGAGTGGCGCCAGGCGCAACGCTCCAGCCAACTGACGTAGACGGCGTTGTTGGCGTGACCGAGGCCGTCGATGTCATCGGCGGCGACCTTGATGTCGATGACGAAGGGGGTGGGCAGGTCCCAGTTCATCAGGCGTGCTCCGAGCTGCTGGCCAGTTCGCGCGCTTCGGCGGCGAGCTGGGTGATCTGGTCCCAGGCGCGGGCGCGGATCAGGCTCGACGGCGCGATCCAGGTGCCGCCGACGCAGGCGACGTTGGGCAGTTGCAGGAAGCCTTGCAGGTTGTCCGGCGTGACCCCGCCGGTGGGGCAGAAACGGATGCCGGTGAAGGGTCCCTTGAAGCTTTTGAGCATCTTCACGCTGGCGTTGCCGTTGGCCGGGAACAGCTTCAGCGAGCGGTAGCCGTACTCCAGGGCGAGCAACACTTCCGAGGGGGTCATCACCCCGGGCAGGTACGGCAGGCCGGAATCCTCCGCCGCTGCGGCCAGGCGTTCGGTGCAACCAGGGCTGACGGCGAAGTGGGCGCCGGCATCGCGGGCCTCGAGGAACTGCTCGGTGTGGATCAGGGTGCCCGCGCCCACCAGCAGGTCCGGGAATTCCTTGCGGATCGCCGCCACCGCATCCAGGGCACGCGGTGTGCGCAGCGTCACCTCCAGCACCTCGATCCCGCCGGCACTGAGCGCGCCGGCCAGGTCCAGGGCCAGCCCCGTGTCTTCGATGACCAGCACCGGCAGGACGGGTCGCGCCCGCTGCAGCACCACATCCATAGTCAGGCTCATTGCATCTTTCCCCTTGATTCGTGCCTCCGGCCCCGCGTTCGGGCCCGGAATTGATTCGCCCCGGCGACCACGCCCGGGCCGCCGCTGGCGGCGCAACAGACATGGACCTTGGAAGCGCAGCATCGACGGCAGGTCACCGACCGGCGGTGGGCCTTCGACGCATTCCATTGGCGAATCTTCCTGCACCCGGCGGCTGTCGCCAAGCCCGCCGTGCAAGGGGAGCGCGATCAGGCGCTGGCGCGCAGGCCTGCCTCGTCGAACAGACGCAGCACCGCCGCCACCACGCGCGGGTCGGACAGTACCCGCTGGTGCCCTCCTCCCTCCAGGCGCAGCAGTTGGCTGTCGGACCAGGCCTCGTGGATGCGGCCGGCCTCGATCACGGGGACCATGCGATCGTCCTCCGCGTGGACGACCAGGCCTGGGATGTCCAGGCGGTAGCGGCGTACATCGATGTCCTCGGCGGGAATGCCGGCGTGCTCGCCGACGCGCCTGATGAACTGCTCGCCGGCCCGGGGCGGCAGGCCGATGAAGCGGGCGAAGCCGCGCAGCATCCCGAGGACGCGGCTGGGCGCGGCGATGGTGACCAGGGCCTGGGTTCGCAGTCCCAGCTGGGTGGCGAGCATGGCGCTGACGCCGCCCATGGAGTGCCCGACCACTCCATGCAGCGGTGGCAGGTCCTCGGCCGCTTCGAGCAGCGCGCGGGCGAAAAGCACGATGTTCGCCTCGCGCCCCGGCGAATGGCCATGGGCGGGCGCGTCGAGAGCCACCACGCCGTAGCCGGCCTGCACCAGGGCGTCGATCAGGCTGGCGAACTGGGTCGGGCGCCCCTCCCAGCCATGCATCAGCAGCACGGTCGGGCCGCTGCCCCAGCGCAGCGCGGAGAGGCCGAAGCGCAGGGTGATCCGCTCGGCGCGCTCGAGCCAGGGCAGCTCCCAGTCACGGGGATGGGTGTCACGGGGCGTCATGAAGCGCCGCCGGGCCTGGTCGGCGACGTGCCGGGGCGCCACGCGGCCGACGGTGGCGTTGAATCCTCGGAGCAGGTCCAGGCTGTTCATCTCATTTCTCCTAGATCACCGCCATACGGGCGGCACGCAGTATCCGGTCCGACAGCTCGCCGGCACCCAGGGCACGGGCAAGGGCCAGGCCACCCACCATCAGCGCGATATCGGCCAGGGCCTTGTCGCCATCCTCGGGGGAAACGGCAAGATCGGCGGCGAGCAATTCGAGGTGTTCGGCCAGCAAGTGCTGGTAGGGCTCGGCGTTGCGCGCCACCTCGCCCACCGAACCGGGGAGCGGGCAACCACGCTCGGTGCTGTCGCGGTGACGACGGGATAGGTAGAAGGCCGCCGCGAGGGTGCGCCGGTCAAGTGGCGCGAGCGTCGAGTCGAGCTGTTTCATCGATTGCCGCCGCTCCCGCAGCAGCTCGCCGAACGCCTCCACCATCAATGCCTCCTTGCTGTCGAAATGGGCATAGAAGCCACCCACCGTGAGCCCGGCAGCCGCCATCACCTCGCTGACACTGGGCTCCAGCGGGCCCCGGGCGAACAGCGCCCTGCCCGCCTCGGCGAGGATACGCTTGCGTGTCTGGCTGCTCTTGTCACTCACGGCCGTCTCCCGTTGCATGATGGCAATCATATTATATGCATCATTCAATCTAGCAAGCCTTTATGCACGCCACCGGTCGAGAGACGGCAAGAGCAGGAAAAACGAGGGGGGATGAGATTTTTCGGAGCGGAAAAACAAAAGGGCCACTCCATGACGGAATGACCCTTAAAAGCCCCGCAGAGCGGGAAAAAGTGGCGTCCCCTAGGGGACTCGAACCCCTGTTACCGCCGTGAAAGGGCGGTGTCCTAGGCCACTAGACGAAGGGGACTTTAAACCTTCGAAAAGCAAGGCCAGCCCTGAGGCTGGCCTTATTTCGATGCGCTGGGCATCTGATTTGGTGGAGCTAGACGGGATCGAACCGTCGACCTCTTGCATGCCATGCAAGCGCTCTCCCAGCTGAGCTATAGCCCCGAAACCTTCTCGGTGCGCGATCAACCTGATGGTTGTCGCTGCTGGAAAGTGGCGTCCCCTAGGGGACTCGAACCCCTGTTACCGCCGTGAAAGGGCGGTGTCCTAGGCCACTAGACGAAGGGGACTTTAACCTTCGTACGGACCGCAACCTTGGCTGCGAATCCTGGCAATTTGGTGGAGCTAGACGGGATCGAACCGTCGACCTCTTGCATGCCATGCAAGCGCTCTCCCAGCTGAGCTATAGCCCCACAGTAACGCTGGAACATCTCACTTCGCTTTCGAGTTCGTCGTGAGAACGGGGCGCATACTAAGGGCGACCCTGAAGGCTGTCAACAAAATTTTTCACCGGGATCGAAAAATTTTCATCGCAAGAACAATCACTTACCGGATTCGGCAGGAAGCACCCGTGCGCTGCCACCGATGAGCGAACATAGCGCCCTCCCCCGGACATGAAAAGGCCCGCGCGAGGCGGGCCTTGTCGAAGGGGAAATCACTCAGCCGGGAATGGCGTCGCGAATCTTCTCCCACTCCTTGGTTTCCTTCTTCGACGCACCGCCCAGCAGCTCCAGCGCCTGACGCAGGCGGAAGCGGGTGAGGTCGGCACCGAGTACTTCCATGGCATCCAGCACGGAGACGGAGCTGGCCTGGCCGGTGATGGCCGGGAACATCAGCGGCATCACGTCACGCAGCTTGAGCTCAAGGTGCTCGGCGACAGCCTGGATGCAGGCGGTGATGCGCTCCTTGTCCCACTGGCGCAGCGACTCCAGCTTCCACAGCACCAGCTGCATGACCTGGCGCACCTGGTCGGGCGAGAGCTTCTTGTGCTCGAACAGCTTGGCATCCAGCGGCAGCGCACCGGCGAAGAAGAAGCCGGCCAGCGGGGCGATCTGGCTGAAGGTCTCGACGCGGCCCTGTACGTGGGGCGCGATCTTCATCAAGTACTCGGGATTCAGCGCCCACTTCTGCACCTCGGCGGCAAAACGCTCCACCGGCAGCTCGCGGATCCACTGGCCGTTGAGCCAGGAGAGCTTCTCCAGGTCGAAGATCGGACCGCCCAGGGAGACGCGCGAGAGGTCGAAGTGCTCGATCATCTCCGCCAGGGAGAACTTCTCGCGCTCGTCCGGCATCGACCAGCCCATGCGGCCGAGGTAGTTGAGCATCGCCTCGGGCAGGTAGCCCATGCGCTCGTAGAAGGTGATGGAGGTGGGGTTCTTGCGCTTGGAGAGCTTGCTCTTGTCCGGGTTGCGCAGCAGCGGCATGTAGCAGAGCACCGGTTGCTCCCAGCCGAAGTACTCGTACAGCTTGATCAGCTTGGGCGCCGAGGGCAGCCACTCTTCGCCGCGCAGCACGTGGGTGATGCCCATCAGGTGGTCGTCGACCACGTTGGCGAGGAAGTAGGTGGGCAGGCCATCGGTCTTCATCAGCACCTGCATGTCCATACGATCCCATGGGATCTCGACATCGCCACGGAGCATGTCCGGCACCACGCAGACACCCTCGGTGGGCATCTTCATGCGCACGACATGGGGTTCGCCGGCGGCGATGCGCTGGTCCGCCTCTTCGCGGCTCAGGTTGATGCAGTGGCCGTCGTAGCGCGGGGTTTCCTTGCGCTCGGTCTGTTCGGCACGCAGCTTGTCCAGGCGCTCGGCGGTGCAGAAGCAGGGGAAGGCGTGGCCCTTGTCCACCAGCTCCTGGGAGTACTTCTTGTAGATCTCGCCACGTTCGCTCTGGCGATACGGGCCGTGCGGGCCGCCGACGTCCGGGCCCTCGTCCCACTCGATGCCCAGCCAGCGCAGGGCGTCATAGATCTGCTGTTCGGATTCGCGGGTGGAGCGAAGCTGGTCGGTGTCTTCGATGCGCAGGATGAACTGGCCACCGTGCTGACGGGCGAAGCAGAGGTTGAACAGGGCGATATAGGCGGTGCCGACGTGCGGGTCGCCGGTTGGCGAGGGCGCAATGCGGGTACGGACAGTGGTCATGGCGGGTCCTGGTGCGGAACGGTCAAAGGCGCGATGTTAGCAGGGGCGCGGCGCCATGCTCCAGCCAGTGGCTGCGATCATTCGGCAGGCTGGCCATGAGGAAATCGAGGAAAGCCTTCACCTTCATCGCCTGGAAACGCCGGGAAGGATAGACGGCGTAGATTTCGCCGCTGGGTAACTGCACACCGGGCAGCAACTCCACGAGTTCGCCGCGGCGCACCGCGTCCTCGGTGATCATCAACGGCAACGAGGCGATGCCTGCGCCGCTGAGCACAGCCTCGCGGGCGAAGGTGATGTTGTTGCAGTGCAGCACACGCTGGCAGGGCACGCTTTCGTCCAGCAGCGGCCAGTAACGTTGCGGATCCTGGGGCAGCAGCACGGCGCGGTGGCCAGCCAGGGCCAGCACATCATGGGGGGTACCGTGCGCCGCGAGATAAGCGGGACTGGCGCAGAGGCGGCGGCCGTTCTCGAACAGCTTGCGGGCGATCAGCGTGGAATCCTGGGGCTGGCCGACCATGATGGCGATGTCGACCCCCTCTTCCAGCGGGTCGACATCCCGCGAAGTGATCTCCACCTCCGCGGTGATCTGCGGGTACTGGCTCATGAAGGTGCCCAGGACCTTGCCGAGGAACAATTGGCCGAACTCGATGGGCGCCGTGATACGCAGCAGGCCGGAAGGCTCCTGCTGCAGCTGCATGACGGCCTGCTCGGCCTCGGCGAAGTCGACCATGATCTGCCGGCAGCGCTCGTAATAGGCCTGCCCGACCTCGGTCAGGCGCAGCTTGCGCGTGGTGCGATTGAGCAGACGAACGCCCAGGCGCTCCTCCAGCAGGGCGATGCGGCGGCTCACGGTGGACTTCTGCATGCCAAGGCTGTGCGCGGCCTGGGTGAAGCTGTGCAACTCTACGACGCGGGTGAAGATCAGGGCGTCATCCAGACCCATTATTGTTCCCCATAAGCAACAAAGTTTCTGAAGTGTACTGGCTACTTGCCTGACTGGAACAGTGCTAGATTCCCGCCTTTCCGCCCGCCCTTCGAGCTCCTGGAATGCCAGCCAAACTGCAACGTCGCCTGTTTATCTTCATTGCCCTGCTGATCCTCGTGGTGGGCGGCTTCTTCCTGCATTGGCTGCTGGTTGGCCGCTTCCTGGAAACCACCGATAACGCCTACGTCCAGGGCGAGATCACCCGCGTCTCCAGCCAGCTCGGTGCGCGTATAGAAGAAGTGCTGGTGGGCGACAACCAGCACGTGAAGAAAGGCGATCTGCTGGTGCGCCTGGAGGCAGAGGACTTCAAACTGGCCCTCCAACGCGCCCAGGCCGCCCTGGCCACTCGCGAGGCGGAGCTGGCCCAGTCGCGCAGCAAGCTCACCCAGCAGGACAGTATGATCGCCGCCAGCGAGGCCGACGTAGCGGCCAGCCAGGCGACCCTGGGCCGCACCCAGATCGACCTGTCCCGCGCCCAGACCCTGCGCAAACCGGGCTATGTTTCCGAGGAGCGCGTCACCACCCTCTCCGCCGATTCCCGCGTGGCCCGCTCGCAAGTGGCCCGCGCCGAGGCCGACCTCAAGGCCCAGCGCGTGCAGACCGATGCACTGCGCGCCGACGTGAAGCGCCTGGAAGCACAGATCGCCAACGCCCGCGCCGATATCGCCCAGGCCGAGCTGAACCTGACCCGTACCGAGATCCGCGCCCCCATCGACGGCATGGTCGGCCAGCGCGCCGCGCGCAATGGCCAGTACGTGCAGGTCGGCGCCCATCTGATGTCGCTGGTGCCGGACCAGGACATCTGGGTCCAGGCCAACTTCAAGGAAACCCAGATCGAGCACATGCAGCCCGGGCAGAAGGCCGAGCTGATCTTCGACAGCTTCCCGGGTACGCCCATCGAAGCGAAGGTCGAGAGCCTGTTCGCCGCCTCTGGCGCCCAGTTCAGCCTGCTGCCGCCGGACAACGCCACCGGCAACTTCACCAAGGTGGTGCAGCGCATCCCGGTGAAACTGACCTTCGACCGCGACAACCCACTCAAGGGCCGCATCCGCCCCGGCATGTCGGTGCTGGTGAAAGTCGCCATCAAGCTGGATGAATGACGGTGGCCGGTGACGCCCTGATCCGCCCCACCGGCGAGCCCAGCCGCCGCGACTGGATCGCCGTGATGAGCGCTATGCTCGGCGCCTTCATGGCGGTGCTGGACATCCAGATCACCAACTCGTCGCTGAAGGACATCCAGGGTGCGCTCTCGGCGACGCTGGAGGAAGGTTCGTGGATCTCCACCTCCTACCTGGTGGCCGAGATCATCATGATCCCGCTCACTGCATGGCTGGTGCAGGTGCTCTCGGCGCGACGCCTGGCGGTCTGGGTTTCCCTCGGTTTCCTCGCCTCTTCCCTGCTCTGCTCCATGGCCTGGAGCCTGGAGAGCATGATCGTGTTCCGCGCCATGCAGGGTTTCACCGGCGGCGCGCTGATTCCCCTGGCCTTCACCCTGACCCTGATCAAGCTGCCGGAGCACCACCGGGCCAAGGGCATGGCGCTGTTCGCTATCACGGCCACCTTCGCCCCCTCCATCGGCCCGACCCTGGGCGGCTGGCTGACCGAGAACTTCGGCTGGGAGTACATCTTCTACATCAACGTGCCCCCGGGCCTGCTGATGATCGCCGGGCTGATGTATGGCCTGGAAAAGAAGGCGCCGCATTGGGAGCTGCTGAAGAGCACCGACTACGCTGGCATCCTCACCCTGGGCCTTGGCCTGGGCTGCCTGCAGGTATTCCTCGAAGAGGGCCATCGCAAGGACTGGCTGGAATCGCAGCTGATCGTCGGCCTGGGCAGCATCGCCCTGGTGAGCCTGGTGCTGTTCGTCATCCTGCAAACCTCGCGACCCAACCCGCTGATCAACCTGGGCATTCTGCGGAACCGCAACTTCGGCCTCTCGAGCATCTCCAGCGTGGGCCTGGGCATGGGGCTCTATGGCTCGATCTACGTGCTGCCGCTGTACCTGGCACAGATCCAGGGCTACAACGCACTGCAGATCGGCGAGGTGATCATGTGGATGGGGGTGCCGCAGCTGTTCCTCATCCCGCTGGTGCCCAAGCTGATGAAGATCATCTCGCCCAAGCTGCTCTGCGCCCTGGGCTTCGGCCTGTTCGGCGCGGCCAGCTTCGCCTCGGGGGTGCTCAACCCGGACTTCGCCGGCCCGCAGTTCAACCAGATCCAGATCATCCGCGCGCTGGGCCAGCCCCTGGTGATGGTGACCATCTCGCTGATCGCCACCGCCTACATCATGCCGCAGGACGCGGGCTCGGCCTCCAGCCTGTTCAACATCCTGCGCAACCTTGGCGGCGCCATCGGCATCGCCCTGCTGGCCACCCTGCTGGACAGCCGCGCCAAGGTGTATTTCGACTACCTGCGCGAATCCCTGGTGCCGAGCAACCCGCAGGTGGCCGAGCGCCTGACCCTGCTCAGCGAGAAGCTCGGCAGCGACCAGGCGGCCCTGGGCAAGCTCAGCGAGATCGCCCATCAGCAGGCGGCGATCATGGCGTACAATGACGCCTTCCATTTCATCGGCATCGCACTCGGCATCAGCATGATCGCCGTGCTGCTGACCCGTTCCCTGCCCGCCGGCGCCTCCGGCGGCGCCGCTCACTAACCCACGCGCTGCCTGAGGCGGCGCGCTCCGCTTCAGGCTTTGCATGTCCAGCATCAACGCAAGAACCCGTGCCCTCCTCCTGGTGGGCGCCTTCGCCCTCATCTACATCGGCTGGGGCACCACCTACCTGGCCAACCACTTCCTCCTGCGCGAGCAGCCGCCTTTCGTCATCGCCACCCTGCGCTTCCTCTTCGCCGGCCTGCTGGCCCTCGGCTGGGTGCTGCTGCGTGGCCAGGCGAAGGTGCAACGCAGCGACCTGGGCAGTGCCTTCATCGGTGGGGTGATGCTGATCGCCGTCGGCCAGGGCGCGCTGATCTACGCCAACCAGTACCTGCCCACCGGGATGCTGGCGATGCTCTACACCACGCTGCCTCTATGGAGCGTGGCACTGGAGTGGCTGCTGGACGAACGCCCGCCGCTCTGGGTGCTGTGCGGGCTGGCCATGGCCAGTGGCGGCATCCTGCTCTTGATGGGTAACGGGCTGGGCGAGAACCCTGGCTTCGAACAGTGGTTCGCCGGCGCCCTGGTGGTGACCGCCACCCTGCTCTGGGCCGTAGGTGCCTGGCTGTTGCGTAAGCGCGGGCCCTTCCGCTCCAGTTGGATGGGCCTGGCCATGCAGATGCTCATGGGCACCGTGCTGCTGGCCGGCTTCGGCCTGTGGCGTGGAGACTGGCAGGGCTTCGAGCTGGCGCGGCTGTCCCCGACTGGCTGGGCGTGGCTGGCCTATCTGGTGTTGCCGGTGAGCCTTGGTGTCTACCCGGCTTATTTCTGGCTATTGCGCGAAGTGCGCCCGAGCCTGGTGTCCACCTTTGCCTTCGTCAACCCGGTGGTGGCACTGCTGCTGGGCTTCCTGATCCTTGATGAACGCCTCAGCGTAACGGCGTTGCTGGCCTGCCTGGCGACCCTGGGCGGGGTGATGATGATCATCTTCGGCCGGCGCTGAGCCGCGGACCGCAGATGGAAGAAGGGCGCCTGATGGCGCCCTTTTCGCTCACACCTGCAGCAACCTGTCGCGGAGCTTCTGGATCTCGTCGCGTAGCTGCGCAGCGGCCTCGAACTCCAGATCGCGGGCCAGCTGGTACATCTTCTCTTCCATCTGGCGGATGCGCTTGGTGATCTCGCTCGGCGAGCGCAGCTCGGCTTCGTAACGTGCGTGCTCCTCCGCCACCTTGGCCATGGCCTTGCGCTTGTTGCTGCGCGAGCCGGGCACGGTGGCGCCTTCGAGGATGTCCTGGACGTCCTTCTGTACGCCCCGGGGAACAATGCCGTTCGCCTCGTTGAACGCGATCTGCTTGTTGCGGCGGCGATCGGTCTCGTCGATGGCCCGCTGCATGGAGCCGGTCATGTTGTCGGCATAGAGGATCGCCTTGCCGTGCAGGTTACGCGCCGCGCGGCCGATGGTCTGGATCAGCGAACGCTCGGAACGCAGGAAGCCTTCCTTATCGGCATCGAGGATGGCCACCAGGGACACCTCCGGCATGTCCAGCCCCTCACGTAGCAGGTTGATGCCCACCAGCACGTCGAAGGCACCGGTGCGCAGGTCGCGGATGATCTCGACGCGCTCCACGGTATCGATGTCCGAGTGCAGGTAGCGCACACGCACGTCGTGGTCGGCGAGGTAGTCGGTGAGGTCCTCGGCCATGCGCTTGGTCAGGGTGGTGACCAGCACGCGCTGCTCCACGGCAACGCGCTTGCGGATCTCGGAGAGCAGGTCGTCGACCTGGGTGGTGGCCGGGCGCACCTCGATCTCGGGGTCCACCAGGCCGGTCGGGCGCACCACCTGCTCCACCACGCGACCGGCATGCTCCGCCTCGTAGGGCCCGGGCGTTGCGGAAACGAAGATGGTCTGCGGGCTCATCGCTTCCCACTCGTCGAAACGCATGGGTCGGTTGTCCAGCGCCGACGGCAGGCGGAAACCGTACTCCACCAGGTTCTCCTTGCGCGAGCGGTCGCCCTTGAACATCGCACCGACCTGCGGAACGCTGACGTGGGACTCATCGATCACCAGCAGGGAGTTGGCCGGCAGGTAGTCATAGAGGGTAGGTGGCGCCTGGCCGGGCTCGCGTCCGGAGAGATAGCGCGAGTAGTTCTCGATGCCGTTGCAGTAGCCCAGCTCGACGATCATCTCCAGGTCGAAACGGGTGCGCTGCTCAAGGCGCTGGGCCTCCACCAGCTTGTTGTTGCTGCGCAGGTAATCGAGGCGCTCCTTGAGCTCTTCCTTGATCTTGTCCACCGCACCGAGGATCACTTCCCGCGGCGTCACGTAGTGGCTCTTGGGATAGAAGGTGAAGCGCGGCAACTTGCGGATCACCTCACCCGTCAGCGGATCGAAGGCCGACAGGCTTTCTACTTCATCATCGAAAAGCTCGACGCGGATGGCTTCGAGATCGGATTCCGCCGGGAAGATATCGATCACATCGCCGCGGACACGGAAGGTGGCACGGGCGAAGTCCATATCGTTGCGGGTGTATTGCAGGTCCGCCAGGCGACGCAACAGCTCGCGCTGGTCGATCTTGTCGCCCCGATCGAGATGCAGAACCATCCGCAGGTAGGACGTGGGGTCGCCCAGGCCATAGATGGATGAAACCGTTGCCACGATGATCGCATCGGACCGCTCCAGCAGCGCCTTGGTAGCGGACAGACGCATCTGCTCGATGTGGTCGTTGATCGAAGCATCCTTCTCGATATAGGTATCCGAGGAAGGAACGTAAGCCTCTGGCTGGTAGTAGTCGTAATAGGAGACGAAATACTCGACAGAGTTGTTCGGGAAGAAGGCCTTGAACTCGCCGTAGAGCTGGGCAGCCAGCGTCTTGTTCGGCGCCAGTACGAGCGTTGGGCGCTGCACCTGGGAAATGACATTGGCGATGCTGAAGGTCTTGCCGGAACCGGTCACCCCCAGCAGCGTCTGGTGCGACAGGCCCGCTTCCAGGCCCTCTACCAACTGGCGAATGGCTTCAGGTTGGTCGCCGGCCGGCTGGAAGCGGGTGACGAGTTGAAACTCTGACATGGCTGACCTCGGCAAAATGATGTGACACCCGCCCAGTGGCAGCGTCAAACCAGGCGAAAAGCTAGCGTACGTTGTCGCAGCGCGCGACCTTGACCGCTATAATACCGGCCCGATTGCGCAACCCCAATGCACGATGCTCGCGGGGTTGCCAGGCCTCCAACTTCCTTCCTCTCGAGCAGCCGCATCATGAGTCTGTTTTCTGCCGTCGAAATGGCTCCGCGCGACCCCATCCTGGGCCTCAACGAAGCATTCAACGCCGACCCTCGCCCGACCAAGGTCAACCTTGGCGTGGGCGTCTACTACAACGAACAGGGCCGTATTCCGCTGCTGCGCGCCGTTGCCGAGGCCGAGAAGGCCCGCATCGAAGCCCATGCACCGCGCGGCTACCTGCCGATCGAAGGCATCGCCGCCTACGACCTGGCCGTGCAGAAGCTGCTGTTCGGCAGCGACTCGGCGCTGATCGCGGACGGCCGCGTCATCACCACCCAGGCCGTCGGGGGCACCGGGGCCCTGAAGACCGGTGCCGACTTCCTCAAGCGCCTGCTGCCGGACGCCGTGGTCGCCATTAGCGACCCGAGCTGGGAAAACCACCGCGCGCTGTTCGAGTCCGCCGGCTTCCCGGTGCAGAACTACCGCTACTACGACGCGGCCAGCCACGGCGTGAACCGCGCCGGCATGCTCGAAGACCTCAAGGCCCTGCCTCCTCGTTCGATCGTCGTGATGCACGCCTGTTGCCACAACCCGACGGGCGTCGACCTGAACCTCGACGACTGGAAAGCCGTGCTGGAAGTGATGCGCGAGCGCGAGCACGTGCCCTTCCTCGATATCGCCTATCAAGGCTTCGGTGACGGCATCGAACAGGACGCTGAGGCCGTTCGCCTGTTCGCACAGTCCGGCCTGAATTTCTTCGTCTCCAGCTCCTTCTCCAAATCGTTCTCGCTCTACGGCGAGCGCGTCGGCGCCCTGTCCATCGTCACGGGCTCCAAGGACGAGGGCAGCCGCGTGCTGTCGCAAGCCAAACGCGTGATCCGCACCAACTACTCCAACCCGCCGACCCACGGCGCCACCGTAGTCGCCTCGGTGCTCAACAGCCCCGAACTGCGCGCCCTGTGGGAAGAGGAACTGGGCGAGATGCGCCAGCGCATCCGTGACATGCGCCTGGCCATGGTCGAGCAGCTGGCCGCCTTCGGCGCCAAGCGCGACTTCAGCTTCGTAGCCCGCCAGCGCGGCATGTTCTCCTACTCCGGCCTCACCGCCGAGCAGGTAGAACGCCTGAAGAACGAGTTCGGCATCTACGCCGTCAGCACCGGCCGCATCTGCGTCGCCGCACTGAATAACGGCAACCTGGAAAGCGTCACCCGCGCCATCACCCAGGTACTGTGAAAAAAGCAGGAGAAGCTCAAGCCAAACGCTTGACTTCTCCTTCTTAATCAGTAGGATACGCGTCGTTGTTCCGCGATAGCTCAGTCGGTAGAGCAAATGACTGTTAATCATTGGGTCCCTGGTTCGAGTCCAGGTCGCGGAGCCAAATTCAAAGCCCTCGGCACATGCCGGGGGCTTTTTCGTTTAGGCCCCTGGACTCTCACCAGGGACTCCGTCGCCGGTTATTCGGGACCTTCGGCCCTCACCCCTC